>JACMQE010000264.1 GCA_014377145.1 Glaciimonas sp.
AATCCAGCAGCCGCAGGGGAAGCTGGTGCGTGTGGTCCGTGGTGCGGTGTTCGATGTTGCAGTCGATATTCGCAAAGGGTCGCCGACATTTGGTAAATGGGTGGGCATGGAACTGATCGAAGATAACCGCAAGCAACTGTGGATACCTGTTGGCTTTGCCCATGGGTTTCTGGTGACCAGCGATTCGGCAGAGTTTCTGTATAAAGCCACCGATTACTACGCGCCTGAGCATGAGCGCTGTATCGCGTGGAATGACCCATCCATTGGCGGTCAATGGCCGGCAGATGTGGCGCCACAGCTTTCTTCCAAAGACATGTTGGGTCAGGCACTTGTAACTGCTGAACTGTTCGCATGAAATTGCATAATCGCGCTTTTAGATCAATGTCAATGTTTTCTGCTGTAGCTGGGACGTCGGGCTTTCATCGCTCCTTGTGCTGCAGCTTCCCCCGAAGTAGTCCGTTTTGAGCTGTTTCCGAACAACTATGAAAGCGTTATGTACTTAACACATCAGAAAATTGTTCTTTGTGGGTCTTGGCTATGTAGGCCTGCCTTTAGGAACTGAATTGGGTAAACACCGCCCGGTGCTGGGGTTCGACAAAAATACGGCCCGCATTGCCGAGCTGCAATCAGGTCAAGACTGCACCCTCAAAGTTAGCGCTAAAAACTTGCAAGAAGTGCTTAGCATTGGTTTTAAGGAGATCTGCCTTGAGATCTGCAATAGAAAGATGGCCGACATGATGCGTGAATCTCAAGCTTAGGGCGCTAAATTGGTTGTTGCTGATCTGCGGGCCAGTGCTTATTTACATTATTGATGCTAAGAAAGCTTAGATGTAAAGAAATTGCTGCAGCTTGGTTTCTGGCAGAAATTTAATGTTCTCGGAAAATTTCTCTGCAAATGCTTATCAGTTTTGGTGCAAACCTGGTCACCAATTTCAAAGTTGTTGATACGCTCAAGTCGGCAGAAGGAGCCGGTAGTTATAAAGAGGTTCGAGTGCAATAGCTTTCAACGCCAGTCCGCTCCGTGAATACAGCATCAAAGGCCTGTGCTGTGCCACTGGTAGAACAAGCAAGGAATGAAAAAAGTCGAGATGGTTTAATTCAATTACATTCCGCGGACGAGCCAACTCCAACATGATGGCCGTCGTGGATGAATTTATCCTAATCGTCGACATGAAATACACTCGACCCGGCTGGCGAAACCGCAATCAGATCAAGACACTACAAGTGTTTCAAACCCTCCCCGTTCCACTCAAGGTAAAAGGCAAATACATCCAGGCCATCCCAAAAACGAAAATCGACGGTGCCAGATAGGCAGAAGCGCACTGGAAGGTCATCGTACAAAACCATCGGGGGCGGTTCATCTCGAAGGCGTTGCTTCGCTGAGAGAGCCGTTCTACCGGCAATGCCGGTAAACCTACTTGTCCACACTCAATCGAAAGTTAACTGAAGTCGTGTGTGTCTAATTGGCATCACCATTAAAATCAGGGACTTTGGGGAGAACGTCTAAATCATGGTCGAGATAGAACGGCATGTAGATCTTTGTGCACAAGCAAAGGGCACTCACTACATTTCGTGGCTTGCTGGCCAGGACTATATTTAGGAGGATGCATTTACCAAGAAAGGCATCAACCTGACTTGGTTTGACTACTTCGGTTATCACCGTAATCCTCAACTTTGGGCAATCTCACCCTGATGTCACCATTCTTGATCGATTGTCCCCTGCGGTAAAGACGCAAGCCGCCAAATGTGGCACATCCGTTTATGAAACTCTCTGTTATTGCAACGCTTTACCAGTCCGTTGCGTATTTAGCCGCATCTCAGCATCGGGCCAAGCTTACGTCAAAGCTTAACATGAGCTGTTCCAAATAGCTCAAATCTATAGAAAGCCACAATGCGTCCCAGTCAAGAGATCGCAACTTACGGGCTAATTAAATTTTTGCCTGCAATCGTAATGCTTGGCATGAATGTAATCTACTACAAGTTTCTATCAAAACAGGAGTACATTCTGTTTATGTCAAGTATGGCAGTTCACCTTACTTTCCTGCAGGTAACCGGGGGATGGTTGGGCGCAGCTCAAAGTTATTATTTTGCAAAGGGTTTGGGTAAAGCTCCAGCTCTAAGTTCAATTCAGGAGGCAGGAGTTAAATCAAATCTTGTGTTGTGGATGGTTGAATTTTGTATTTTACTTATAAATGCATCGAGCTTACTAGTAGGTATCCTCGTAGTCGTCTTGACTATTGCGCAAACTCAGTTGATATCATGCTCAACTCGGCTACAGCTTTCCGGAAAGGTGCGCCCCCAACTTGAAATTGCTGTAGTATTCTGCGGGCTGCTTGCGCTATCGACAACTTTTATAATAAATATTCAATTAATCTCCGCAGCAAGCTTTTTGGTGGCCCACATTTCTGCGGCTGTAGTTGCGCTGGTATGGGCACAACTTAGGATTCAGACTACTGTTCAAACAACCAATTCAGTAACTCCAATAGATTTGATTTTGATCATTAGGTATGCTGTACCAATGGCAACTTGGTTTTTTCTATTTGCCACAAATTCGTATCTAGATCGATATATTTTAAATCTAATGTTTCCTCAAATAGATGCTAAAAATTATCTGCTAACCAAAGAGTTAACTCAAGGCGCAGTTTCTCTGATGACTGCCCCGTTTATTATGGTGGCTCATACTAAAATATTTACTGCTTTCCGTCACAAAAATAAAGCTGGTGCCGAAAAATCGATGTTGGAATATGCCTCAGCAACTCTTGTTGTTTCCCTAGTATTGATGCCAATTTTAGATTTGGCTTTCGATGTTGCAATTCGGAACTACGTTAACAGTGCATATGCGCATAGCCATGCTGTGTTTCTACTTAATTATGTTGGAATTCTTGTTCTCTGTATCAGTATGTATGCGCAGAAAGGATTGGAAGTTGCTGGTAACAGTAGGGCCATGGTTTATATAATAGCTTCTACGTTGATGATTCAGTTGGGATTGCATTACATATTTTTGGATTACGAGAGCATGGTGAAATTTGCAGCCATCAACTTAGCGGCCGCTACTTGCTATCTGATATTGGTCGCACTAGTGGGAAATCGAATCCTTAACTTCAGGCTAGTGCGATCATGGTGGTTTGCAGGATTGATTGTTGTAGCGTTTACATACATCGCACTACAGCTAATCGGAGGCTTATACGAAGTCCGATATATATTTCAACTTTGGATGGCTTGGAGTTTAATGTTTTTTACTTTTAGCATTAAAGGATTTACAAGCCTTTATCTAATTATAACGCAAGTGGAAAAGTGAGATGGTTCAAATACTTAGAATATTGTTACCAATATTTTTAGGAATTCCAGTTACCATCTTTTATTTAGATGATAACGAAATCCCACTTTCTGATCTGGTACTTTTTGCGGGACTTATATTTTTAATTAAAGATGTAAATACCAAAGCTGCAAGATATTTTATCTTGGTGTCAGTATTCGCTTTTCTTTCAGTTATATGGATTCAATTAACTACCGATATTACAAGTGGGTTTCGGCCATACCTTTCGGTTGTTTTTTTCTTAAAGCCACTACTCGGATATTTTGCAGCTCGAGGTGTTGTAAAGGCCAATTCTGATTACATCTTTGTATTGAAACTGCTAAGTTGGGTGATGTCTATTTCAATACTGGCAATTTTTGTAGATGTATTAATTGTACATTCAGGAGTATCTAGAGCAGAATCTTACATAAATGGTTCTGTTTTTGGGATGGATCAATATGCAGCATATGGAGTAAATTCTGCTGCAAGTTACTATTTCGTCATATTTGCAGTAGTACTTTATTCACTTGCATATATACAAAATAGATATTGGTGCACTGTTATTAAAGTTTTGTCGCTATTTTGTTCTGCGTACTTAATATTTGGCTCTCTCTCTCGCGAGGTGATAGTTGGCTTCATGCTTTTCTTAATGCTGTATTATTTATCGCAGCGGCGTCAAGTAAGATATATGCTTTTGTTGTTTGCAATATTAGGAGCATGGATTTCTTGGTATACCTTTTTAGATCAGATAATAGAATCAACTTTTTTGACTGCAAAAATTGTTCAGATTGTTGACGGATGGTCCTCTGGCGATTTAGATTATGTAACCAGCGGAAGATTGGGGTTATACGAGGTAGCGCTGAAGCAGTGGATAAGAAGTCCTCTGTTCGGGACAGGGTTTCACGGCTATCTATTGTTTCCAGAATATATAACTTTTGATATTGAACCTGTGGGATTGAGTCCTCATAATCAGTACCTAACGACTCTTTGGAAGGGCGGCATACTATTTTTTATTGCTTATTGGTGTTACTTAGTATTTTTATTGAGGAAAAGTGGGGTAATTAGGTCAGTTAGCAATAATCCAGATTTGATGCTTTCGTTTTATATATGCACCTTAGTAGTGTTGGCGAGTGTATGGGATGTCTTGATGGTTGCAAATTTCGGAACAACATTTTTCTTTCTGTTGGGAATTTTAGAGTTTAGAGATAAGGAGCCGAGAACGACTCATGCGTAATATATTATTTTTGGGATTTTGTGTTCAATTTTCCGAGTTTGCTTGTTATTCAAAAACTGATAAAGCTAGTCAGGTAGCTGCTTGGAAGCTTGAATCAAGATATATTCAGGGATTGATTGAGTCCCATTGTTCTGTTACTTCAGTTGCATCATTCGCTGCATCAACTTATCCTGGCAACAGTAGAATTTTGTTTCGATTTAATTCTGCCAAAGTGTTGCCTGAGCGAACAATTTATTCCGCCCCCTTTGTTAATCTTCCGGGAGTTAAATTACTGACTCGGTTCTTCTCGACCATTGTTCTGATTGCGGTATATGGTTTTCAAAAACGAAATGAATCATTTACATTGGTAATTTATTCTTTACATCAACCATTTTTGCTTGCTGGTTTGGTAGCTAAGTTCTTTTTGCGGTGCAAGGTATATATTATTGTCCCGGACATGCCATTACTGATGCGAACTGGGTCCAAAACAGGTATGTTTGTTCGATGGTTTAAAATGCTAGATTTTAAAATTTTACGATTGGGTATAAATTTTGTTGATGGCGCAAGTTTCATTTGCTACGCTATGCGATCACAATTTCCGATGCTGGAAAAAAAATCGGTTGTGATTGACGGAATTGTAGAGCTCCAGGTAGTACCCAATTGTGGATCGCAACTTGAGAAATCCAAATACTTAGATAAAATAATAATTTTATACACTGGTGCATTGGTTGAAAGTTATGGAGTTAGACTGTTACTTGAAACTGTAAGGTATTTGCCAAAGGAGTTTCAAATATGGATCGCTGGCGCCGGTGAACTTTCTGGCGAGGTGGGCCGAGCTGCTGCAGCGAACAGTCAACTTCGATACTTGGGATTATTGTCAGTTCAGGAGCTATCTTCGATTTACGGGGTTACATCTCTCTTAATTAATCCTAGACTTCTTGAAGAGGATTTTGTTAAGTTTTCGTTTCCTTCTAAACTGCTTGAATACTTAGTGTCCGGCATTCCAGTTCTTACATCGAGGTTGCCATCAATCCAGATCGACTTGATACCATATCTTTCTTTCATTGACGATTTAACAGCGCAAGGGATTGCTAGCTGTATTCAATCAACTTGCCTGGATGGGTATGCGCGCTCGCTTGAAATTGCGGTGTCGGCACGAAAATATGTTTCAGACACTAGGTCTCCAAAAAATCAAATTAAAAAATTACTATTACTAATGGATACATGATGAAACAGGAACTTTTTTTTGAAAATATTTTGCTCATCAGTGGTGGTTCGGGTTCTTTTGGGAACGCTGTTTTAAGGCGCTTTTTAAAAGCAGATGTGCGTGAAATTCGCGTATTCAGCCGCGATGAAAAGAAGCAAGACGACATGCGGAAGCGCTACAACAGCCCCAAGCTCAAGTTTTATCTTGGGGACGTGCGAGACTTGCGTAGTGTGGCCGCGGCAATGCGCGGTGTAGATTATGTTTTTCACGCAGCCGCGCTCAAGCAAGTGCCTTCTTGTGAATTTCATCCAATGGAAGCTGTAAGGACCAACGTGTTGGGCACTGAGAATGTATTGGAGGCAGCCGTTGACGCCGGCGTTAGGAGGGTGGTTTGTCTGAGTACCGACAAGGCTGTGTACCCCATTAACGCCATGGGTATCAGTAAGGCCATGATGGAAAAGGTGATGGTGGCTGCAAGTCGTAATCTGGAAGGAACCAACACGGTCATATGTGGTACGCGCTACGGAAACGTGATGGCTTCCCGGGGTTCGGTGATTCCGCTGTTTG
>JACMQE010000265.1 GCA_014377145.1 Glaciimonas sp.
GCAGCCTGACGTAGTTGCTGGCGAATTTCTTCCTTCTTCTCGATCATCGAATCCATCTCTGCAGCCTTCCTGTTGAGTTTTATAACGTAATCGGGAAGTTTAGCAGAGCCACTCATGCGTTCTTATACGTATTTGTACCATTGCTTGTGCGCGTAAAGCGCAATTGCCGCAGCCAAAGGCTCTGGAATCTATGGTTGGTGGCAGCGTAATTCTTGTCACTTCCCGCTGATGGGTTGATATCCTGCGTGAGTCGTTACGCTATCGCGATCTATTGACGATAGCGAAGTAACAGCACTTGCTGCTTTTTTTTCTTCGTTTCCTTCGGTGTTACAGAGCTCAGTTCGTCCGATTGTACAAACGTGCGCTGAGGCACATTCGGAGTCATGTCGTTTGAAGCAAGCACTTGGCTCACTTGGGCACGAGTAAGCGTCTCCAGAACTTTTGCCGGTGCGGGCCCTCTTGTTGTCACCGTCGCTCTCGAAGGGGCCGTCTGTGTTGCCGGCGATGGTGATGGCGGCAAAGTAGTTGGTACCGGTGGAGCGGGCACTTGTGGAGTGGGTATCGCTGTACCGCGTGTCTGTTGCGATGCGGGTGGCGATGGCGGCGATAGCTGCAGGGCCCGTTCGGCTTGCAAAATCTCACGTGCTTTTTCGGCCAGATAGGATTGGCGATTTGCTTGCAAACCGGTCAATCCTGAAATCCTCGGCGTAATCAGGAACAGCCGCTCCCGGTTATTGACGCTATCCGAGTTATTCTGAAACAGCCCACCAAACACGGGAATATCACCGAGGACTGGAATTTTTTGACGGCTCTGCGTTTTCGCTTCGGAGTGATACCCGCCGATAAGCAAGGTGTGTTGCGGCTCAATGATGGCTTGTGTGGTGATCGTTGACCGTGTGACGTTCGTGCTGCTTGCAGCGTCAGCGGAAAAAGCGCCATCCTCTATGTTGATATCCAACCGTACCCGGGTAAGCGGTCCCTCACGCACGATACGCGGCGTTACTTTCAGCATCGTCCCCACATTCACATTTGCAAGATCGACGACCCGCTCCCCGACCAAGGGTAAATAGCGACTCTGGCTTAAATCCAACACGGCAGCGATGTTCTCAAGCGTGGAAATTGTCGGTTTAGCCAGTATGCGCGCATCACCCTTGTTTTCCATCGCATTCAATTTGGCATAAAAATTTGCGGCATTCTTGATCAATAATGTCGATCCCGATATGGGCAAAGACGCGCCTTTGGAATCCGTGGACATGCCATTGAATGTCGCACTGACGCTGCCGGCAGTGAATCCCCACTCAGCACCAAGTTGGTTGAGTTGACTCCGGTCAATATCAACTATTAAAGCTTCAATTTCAATTTGCTGAGGCTCAATATCTAATTCGGTGATTAGTGCTTGGTACATCGCGCGCTTGTTCCCGCTGTCATAAATGATAATCGCATTGAGCGATTGGTCAGCATCGATACGCACATTCGGCATTTTCGAACGCGGTGAACGTTTGAAATCGTCCGTGTCACCATCGTCGTTCCGGGGATTCGTATTGTAGTCACGAGCACTAGCAAGCAAAGTACGACTTGACTCGCCGGTTCTGGGTGAAGTGGTGAGTTCTTTAGCACTGCCACGTCCGGATTTTCCTTGCCGCGAACGTTTATCACTACCGACCGAAAAATCATCAGGACTGGAAAAGCCCTGGCTTCCCTGTGCATTAAGTAGTCCCGACAGAATGGATTTAACACCCGGAATAACGTTGTCGGCTTGGCCGCGAGTACTAATTGTCCTGTCAGTGGCGCTCGCATATTTCAGACGAAATACCATTAATTGTTTTTCGGCAGTACCACTTTTCTTATTTTCACCAGCTGGTAATAATGTTTCGCGCACCAGATCAACATACTGCCGGGGACCGCTTACTAATACCGCCCCTTCATCCGGCATCTCACCCCAACCAAACCGTGAATCGAATAAACCCAGACCGATCAACGCGGCTTTTGAGTCCAAAACAGCGTCTTCTCCGACTTGAATGCGCATTGACGTCACATCACTAGATCGGACGACATATAGCGTATCGTTATAGACGAACCAGCGAAAGGAGTACTTTGCAGCCAAGCGATCAAGGAATTCGGATCCATTGCTTCCTTGAAATCTACCGTGTAGAACGGCGTCTGCCGGCATTGAAGTTTGTAATTTCACTCCGTAGGTTGCACTAAATTCCTGTAGGACATTGGACAACGTCATGCCGCTTGCGTTAATACCAAAACCGGTTGCCTTCCAGCTTATCGGTACTGCGGCAGTAGCTTTCTCCACTATAAACAAAGATAGCATTATATAAAAAATAGAGAATAATAAAGATATACGGATACCCACGTATCTGAAACCCGATGTCGAATTCGTTACGCTGCGCATAAATAGTCCTATTCGTGAAATAGGTAATAATATTTTTGTGAGAGAGGAGAAGCCGTTGATTGAATTTTTCTAACGGCTTAGTAATTTTCGAATACGTTGCTGTTCTCTTGATGACAATGCGTCACTTATGCCTAAAGTATTTTTAATAGCTACACCAGGACTATAATCATCCATCTGATTAAGTAATTTCTCAAAGTCGACCTCGGCATCACGCCATGATCGAACACGGGGCAACCATTGCGTTAATAACAAATTACCATTGCGATCATCAATTGCAATACCTGCATCAAATGAAAGAGCCATTGAAAATGATGATTCCAAAAAAGCTGATAATGTGGATTGGGTATATATTTTTGATATCACGCCACTTAAGACTGCACCTTCAGAAAATATCTCTAGACAGACCGAAGCACTATCAAAAATGATAGTTTTATTTAATGGCAGCTTATCTAAAATATCATTATCACTAGAATTTGACATATATTTATTTTGATTCGTTCAAAGCTGCCTTCTTGCCTTTTTCATTGAGTTTTATGGTTGCTTCCATGGCTTGCTGTGATACCTGGCGCTTTTGTAATTGTGCAAAAAATTCAGAGGGGTCAGGCTCTTCACCTCGCATACCTCGCTCAAAGTAGTCATCTAGTTGCTCATTTGCCCCATCGTAGCGTTGCCCTAAACGACGCAACACTGGCATAACTTCACTTGCGGCCATATCAATCTCCTTAAATTGAATTTTTCCCTGACACTTCATAAGTAACAAGGTAGCTGTCTTAGTTCAATCGGTGTGAGTGCTTCACGAATGTAAGCGCCTCACGAGCAACGTCTTGAC
>JACMQE010000266.1 GCA_014377145.1 Glaciimonas sp.
ATAAAAAACTGTTGGAGTTTGCGATTGGTAGGGCTCGCAGTGCGCTATATCTACCATTTCTCGGATTCAATCCTGATCCAATCGGAGGGGTTTCGCACATTCGTCGAGCGATGGACTGGCAACAAGGAGCGTATCCGTTTTTATCCAAACACATTTGAGGAAATGCCTGTTGAGGTCCTCACGGAATTTAAAGAGTCGTCTATAGCAAATGATGTTGCGCGCGGGTTTTCAGTGGTCTTCGCGGGCAACATTGGAACAGCCCAATCCTGCGAGACGATTATTGAGGCCGCCTCGTTATTGCAAAGTATTCCAGAAATCAAATTTTATTTGATTGGTGGCGGTAGCATGGCGGAGTCGATTGGTAAAAATATTGCAGCCTGCAAGTTGGAAAACGTGGTTATGACTGGACGAGTACCTGCCGAGGATATGCCTCCTATCTATGCATCGGCATCAGTTTTGCTTCTGACCTTGCGAGATGAGCCAGCACTGTTATCAACTATACCCAGTAAGCTTCAAAGCTATCTGGCGGCAGGAAAGCCGATAATCTCAAGCACTACCGGCGAGTCAGCCAAGATTGTTAACAATGCAAGCGCAGGCATTACTTGCCCCGCGGGAGATGCAGCCGCCTTGGCTAAAGCGGTGATAAAGCTTTATGAGTTGCCAGTTGGAGAGCGTGTGCGCTTCGGAGAAAATGGCAGAAAGTATTATGAGACGTACTATCACTTGCAGACCCGTGTTACGGAGCTTGTTGCGCATTTTAAAGATGTATCTGGGGTATTCGGTGAATATCAGAGGAAGAAAGGCCGTGCATGGTGATTCTTTTATTTTGCAGCTTTGTCGTGTGGCTGTTGTTTGCGCTACTCTTCATCTGGACGACGCGGGACCACTCGCAACACTACGACCAATTTAAGCCTCAACGATTTCACGCAGGCGACGTGCCCCGCGTTGGGGGGCGAGATTATCTTTGCGGGCGTGGCTACCGCAGAACTGTTGGCTGCACTAGCTGGTGCTATCGGTGTTGGTACAAATGTAAAGATTGATTGGTCACTTGCATTCTTTTAAGTCACCGTAACGGTTCAAACCGTGGCAGGTGGTTTTTTTGAAGACCTCATCAATACCGCACACTTTCCCTTTCTTAATCGCCTGCAGTAGTAAAGAGTTGCCGCCCAAGTGCATAGAAGCTTTGGGCAGTGCTTGGCCTTATACTGGCAACAGTCGGCTGCCGGCACCGGCTGAAAAGATAACTGAGATTAGTTTCATTCCCGCGTAAAATATTATTATTAGGTCAATTTAACATGAAACATCAAGTAGCGTTAGTGTTTATAAATTGTCTATGTTTCTTTACATTAATAAAAGGTGTCTGAAATGAGTAATTTAGTTGAAATCCAAGGTCAGATAGAGAAATTGCAAAAGCAGGCAAGCGAAATTAGAGTGCGAGAATTTGACAAAACCGTGCAAGAAATTGTGGTCAAAATGACTGTGTTCGGTAT
Source organism: Glaciimonas sp. (assembly GCA_014377145.1). The sequence continues at coordinate 1,491 of JACMQE010000266.1, forward strand.
CACCTTAAAAGATATACAGACTGGGACGGTTCGTAATAATAAAGCTACTACCAAAACGGCAGCGACAGCAAAAAGCGTCGGCAACAACGTCAAGCGAAAAGGCGAGAAAGCCTCCACCGTTGTGCCCGCTAAATATCGTGGTCCCGATGGCACAACATGGAGTGGACGGGGATTGACGCCGCGTTGGTTGGCTGCGCTAATAACTCAAGGGCGAGCCAAAGAAGAGTTTGCTGTCAAAAGCTGATGCGAGTCAAGGGAGTCAAATGAAGAGCTGGTTGTTGGTTTGCAGCCAATATTTTGCTGCTGTAATATTATACGATGTAAGAAACTCTGCGAATGCATCTAGCCTAGGTTTTTTTATGATACTTTTCTTCTTGCCGTGGCTACGTCTTAATTGTTCTGCTGAGATCCTGTATTGATAATTATATTTTTACCTCTTGCAGCTGGCCTAGTCACGTTTTTGTGCTGCGCGCTCATCATCCGTCGCGCCCACAAATGGGATTTGATAGATAGCCCCAACCACCGCTCTTCGCACATATCGCCTACGCCCAGCGGAGGCGGCATTGGTCTGCTTCTTGCCGGGTCGTTTGCGGGCCTTTACCTATTGATGACACAAAAGCTATCTTTTCAAAACGGTGTTGTGTTGAGCATCTCATGCATTTTGGCTGTTGTGGGTTTGCTAGATGACCTTAAGCCAATGTCTGCTTCATGGCGGCTAGGTATTCAGACATTAATGGCAGCGAGCCTGCTGCTGGTTTTAGGTGGTGAATCTGAGATGCAACGCCTTGCAGATGCCTGGTTTAGCCGAACTTTGATTTACGCTTTCTTGCTGCTGGTAGTTGTATGGTGGATTAACCTTTTTAATTTTATGGACGGAATAGATGGTCTGGCGGCAGCGCAAACCCTATTCATGCTTCTCGCAGCGTCAACACTTTTGGTTTGGTCTCGTTCTGGTTTGCTCGTCGACCCTACGTTAGTTTGGATGCTTTGTATTGCTGGCGCTACCGGAGGTTTTTTAATTTTAAACTGGGCACCAGCAAAGATTTTTATGGGTGATGTTGGCAGCATTTACTTGTCTTTCATGATGCTGTCTTTCGGCCTGTTGTCGATTCGTAACGAACTTTTGACCGTCAGTACCGGCTTGGCTATATGGGCAATATTGGGTGCAACATTTGCTACTGATGCCACCATAACGCTCATAACTCGAATATTGACCACTAAACGATGGTACGAGGCGCATCGTAACCATCTATACCAACGCTTGGCCCGAAAATTTGGCGATCATCGTGCGGTTACCTTACTTTACTCAGCAATAAATATTTTATGGTTGTTTCCTAATGCAATTCTTTGCCAGCACAAACCGCAATTTGCAGTGGCGTGGGCGGTGCTTGCATATTTGCCTTTGATCGTTTTGGCTTTATTGCTAGGTGCTGGCAGACCCGACAAACGAAGCAAGGTTTAACGGGTCAAGAACTTTTCTCATGAATTTTTTTGGTTCATTTTCTATTTTTTCCGCATGATCTCACGACAGAAAAACTTTTTTCTTTGGACGATGGGCATAGCTCTTTTGTTTCCCTTATTTTTTCAGTTGAGCGGGGGAATATATCGCGCCATTTCTAGTGTCGTTAACTCTCAGGGAATACTGGAAACATTGCCTTTACCGATTTCTATACTGGCGTCTTTTTTATTGGTATTTTTTTTACCAAATAATCTGTATCGAGCTCGTGTGGGATTGGTAATGGTCATCGCAGTGCTTGCAGTCAGTTTGGCCTCTGTCCTCTTTGGAGGAGACACTAACACCTCCAATCAGCGCAAGCTACTTATGACGGCTCAGGTATTGTTGCCTTTGACAGGCTTGCTTTTAGGTCAGTTGCTTCAAGACGGTGAAAAAATTATTTCCCGCGCGTTCTTGCTTGTACTTTCAGCTGTAGTTCCCCTGCAGCTGTTAGCCACCTGGATCCAAGGTGGTTTGGTTTTGACGCACTATTTATATGCTTTTAGTATTTATTCACATTTTCAATATGTCACACTTATTTTTGTGTGCGCCTTTGGATATTGCTTGACGTCGCTTTGGGATGAACACAAAATTTGGCTTTGCATGTTGAGTTTGTGGATGTCAATTTACGCTGTGTCCAGTTTATCTTTCCTGACAATATTTGCGTATTTTGCACTGATGTCAGCCTTTCTGATTTGTAAGCTTTGGCGATATCGATCTAATGCTAAAACAATTGGGATTGCGGTAATTTTGATTGCCGTAACAATCCTTGCATCCTATGCATATTTTAAAAAAATGGATGCGCATCGCATTTCAGCCGACGGTCAGCAAAGTTTTTATTACGGGAAGTTCAAAGAACTTGCTAACGGAAAAATTCCTTTAAATGTTCAAGAGCGCTTTGGTGATTGGCAACTTTTTGGAAATGGTATTTTGGAAAGCGAAAAGACATTTTTTGTGGGTCATGCTCAACCAATGCCACGTGAAGTAAGGTCAAGTCCGCACAACTTTTACATTGATATTGCTTATACCTTTGGTGTTTTGGGGCTTTTCCCAATAGTTGGTTTGATTGGCTACACAGGTTATTTGTGTTGGCAACGACGCAGAAACTTGAGTGAATCGACTTGGTGGTTATTTGTTATTGTTGCTTACCTAGTGTTGATAGACTCAAACTTCAAGGTGACTCTGCGGCAGCCGTACCCTGGAATATTTGCTTATTTTTTATGGGGCTTGCTGTTATCACGGCTTCAAAGTGCCTTGCCAGGCGAGCCGCACGCTTAGGCTGCTATTAATAGTGGCATGTTGGTAAACATGAAAAGTGGTGTCATTG
>JACMQE010000267.1 GCA_014377145.1 Glaciimonas sp.
ATCGGTGGCGGCGTAGGCCAGACCATTCCTTATGTTCTGCAGCATGCAGTGCACTACACGGTAGTAGACGGCCCGCACAACGCACAGCTGGGTGGAGTGCTGTTTGCAAACTTTGCACAAGTTTCATTTGCAACATGCATACCAAAGAACATTACGTTCAATATGGTGGTGATAAACGGAGCCCTGCAGTACGTACAAGACTGGGTGGCCCTGCTAAAAACTGCCCGTGCCCTCGGTGCATCGGCACTATTCATTGGTCGATTGCCTTTAGGCGTGAAGTGCACATTGCATGAGTTGCAAAATATCGTGATGGGTCAGCCACCCATATCTGTAGGGTACGCTAGGCGCTGGATGTTTGCCCGGCATGACTTTGACCACGCTATTCTCGATGCGGGCTGGCAGTTGGAAAGTGACGTGTTTGTCCGACCAAGCCAGTTTCAGCCATTAGATCCCGAAGCTCCGGCGCAGGCGATTGAAATCCGTTCTATGCTATTAACACCAATGCTGTGAGGTTGCGTTAAACCTCAAACTCGGCACAAAATTTGTTTCTATACTTGTGTTTTATTAACCGAAGGGGAAGCATGAATAGCAAACTCGTTGTAAAAATTACATCAGTGATAATAATGAGTGCAGCATCATTGTCTGTATTGGGTGCGGTACAAGAGCCGACTCGTGATGATTTAATCGCAGCCATCAAAGAAGAGGTTGCTGATAGATTGGACAACGCACTGATGGCTGAAAAAATCTTTCCGGGTAGTCAAAACCCCAATGGGCAAATATTCAAGCGTTGCATATTATGGAAATATATTGAACTAGTCGACTTTTCCGTCGCTGATAAAATATCAGGAAGCGAGATAGCTCAATACAAGCTGAGGCCAAAGTTCAAGTGGACCGCCAGCCCAGCGGAAATACGAATTAAGGACGGATGTAGTTCGATGGAAAATGACCCGCTTGGCATGCCTGTCAAAGGCGGACCTGCCGGCGATCCTTTATACGCAAATCCGACAAAATATTTGATGATTAAAACTGATAAAGGATGGCGGTCGATCAACTGAAATCATTCAAGAATGACGCCGTACCCCCCAGTCCTGACAGAGCCAAAGCAGTTATTCGACAGTGTTGGGCTTGCAGCCTGTGAATTTGGTTCTGGATACTGCCACATTGTGGGCACTGAAGGCGAAGTCACGAAAGATGCAGCCATCGAAAAGTCCGAGGTTTTCGCGATCGTCAGTAATTGGCAGCATGTCGAGCTGGTTCTATTTAAAATCCCTGCTAACAAGCATGTTGCGACCTGGCTTTGCGTTCGATGTGATGACAAATGCGAGTCAGTCGGTGAGGCTGTGCAATTCGTCTCATTGAAACCGCATCTGATTCGATCCAGGCAGTCCGTCCATTGATCGAATAACACCTTAAAATTATTCGGAAGACTTTAAACCCAGCCTCAGATCCCTGGCGTCTCGGAAGTGGTCGTCGCGCTGGCCCATAGCGTCAATGCCAACATCTGTCACCGGTTGCATTGCGGGCGATCAAGCCGGTTTCCAGGCGCGTCTCCAATGGGCAGAATTAACTGCTGAGCAAATGAAGGTGTCATTTTTACTTCAGTACAAACTAAGAACACGCAAAGAAATTGTGTGGCTTTAGCGGTATATTTAGTAATCATTTCCTTCCTTCCAAAGGAGTACTATTGATTTTCGTTCATACTCAACTATTAAATTTTCGTCGATGTGAAAGTGAAATTCTAATTTCGTTAATGTCCTTGACATCCTGACTTTGCCCTTTATGCCGCACTTTAGTTAAAACAATACCAAACGCAGCCAAACAAAGCGTGGCGCAGGGCAGGTCTAATAATTTGGTAGATTTTTCCTGTATTTTATCAGTTCAGATCTTCTGGCGTCGTCGACCATCTCGCCGCAAAACGCCATCTGCACAGGTGTTCCACGACTTGTTAGGCCAAATGTCGAGTACCCAACTGACTCCGTGCAAAAAAGCACTTCGCTCGCGCGCCACGCAATCCACGCTCGTTGCGCTTCCTCGAGCCTTTGTTTTGTTCTCGGGTTTTGACCTACTGACTCAAGAAGCATCCGGTATGCCTTTTGCAGATTCCTGTCTGCGACGTCCGCGTGGCTGACATAGCAACCGTTAGGATCGCCACTCTTGGGGCAAGTGATTGGCTTCTCCCACGTTATGCGGTCCTCATTTTGCTTTTTTTCTTTGGCATAGGCTGTCACAGATAAGCACATAAAAACTACTGTGATAAATAATCCATGGTGCATGATCTTTCTCCCATACTTATTTTCTTACCTAGAAATCATATTGAAAGCTACATGAACGGGTATGCCCCGCCTGTGCGAAAGGCTCGCTCGACACTATAACCAGCTGAAGTCATTTCCCTTTTCAACCTGCCAGGATAGTTGTCGCCGAGCGGTCAACATAGTTGACATCGACCACATAGGTATGCTTCAGGGCGCCAACCAGCCGACTCTCCTCCTGGTTGCTCAGGGGTGGCAGGTCGACGCCCAGGCCTTTTTTTTAACAGTTCGTTCGCCGTCATCAAGAAATCGCGTTCCAACTGCAATTTCCGGATGACACGTTCAAGCAGCTCATCGTGCCGCTGTTGTTTGAAGAGGTAAGCGCCGATACTGGATTTCTTATTAAAGCTATCTAGGACAAGGCTCGCGGTCATGACCAACTAAACAATCTCCAGGCTGGAGCGGTGGCATTTGCAAGTTGGATACTGTGCACTTAAGCTGGCGCCGACTGTGTCTGACGATTCGAGTGCGTGACATAAGTCGTGGCCCCAACACTAACCGCCATCATTTTGATCTCTAAAGTGATTTCGTCTCTTAATATTTTTAAAACCGGTTCCCATTCAACAATGACCGGAGTTCCTAAATCCCAACTTTCGACGCGTCTGGCAAGCTCGACCTCGTTCTCTCCAAATGAAACAATCGTGAAACACCAAAGTGATTCCTTAATGCCTGGAAATAACTGCTTAAAATCAAGCCCTAAAGAAGCCGGAAAGTAGATGGCCCATTGGTATCCCTTGTATTTTTCTTCGTAGTGTTTTTCCAATACAACTGTTTCTGTTCGTACTCGTAACTGTCCTAGCTCTTCAGCGCGCTCGTGCTTGGAAGGCCCATCTGTCATAGCTACTACTTTTGCAACAAGCGGCGCAAGACTCTCTGCGCTCAACATTTGTGTAATAGGTAGCGAGCGTTCAGCAACAGCAGGCGTCTGTTTTGAGCTTACAACTTCGGCGTCTTGGTTTTTGTGCGGAGATCGCATTAGAAAATATGCGATGATTACAACTATTAGAGAGACGATAAAAGTAGTCATCATTGAAGATTTTCTATTACATAAACTTCTTCAATGTAGCATAAAAATGGACCCGAATCGTCCCGTAATTGAACTGCCCCCCATAAGTTGGTCGGTTATGGTTGACTTTGACGGTTGATAGGGGAAAAAAAGACGTCCCGCCTTCTGTTGTTTTTTCTCGGTCAGATTAACATACGGGGCACCTACTAACTCCCGAACAGTATCAACCAGCTCCAGTCACGTCACCACCCCGCCATTGAGTATGATGCTTTGGGATTGTTTGGCTTTGGCAAAGGGTTTTAAATTCCATTGCTTATTAGTATCCTTCCACGGCTTGTTCTTATCTTCCTGCGCAGTCGGATCTAGCAGACTGCTAAAATATTTAACAGATAAGCAGTCGACCTTTCCTCAGACGCTTGTTTTTTAGTTTTCCGATTTGCGCGCCGAAATTAGCTATCCCTTTCGGCCGTCTTCTGCGTTCTGAGTCCGGTTTTCTGGCCTCTTTGGCCCCTTACTGCGCCTGCAGACTGATTTTCGCCAAGCTGCGCATCCGCGTTAAGTTTTACGCTGCCATGGTCAGTGAACTTGCCCCTGATGGACGTACCTCTTAGCCGTTCATTTATGCGGCTTTCAGTAGCTGTGCCGCGTGCCAGCTTTTCTCAAACTGCATC
>JACMQE010000268.1 GCA_014377145.1 Glaciimonas sp.
AAAAAGATAGCACCGCAAATTCTTCGTGCATACGACTCAGCTTGACCGGCGCGACATTATCATAAAATTCCGCTGTTCTGTATAATCACCATGACGCTCATATTAACGCAATATATTTTTGATGTGCGGCAGTCCAAGTAAAGTTTGAGCAGATATGCTTTTTTAATCGTGCTCCCATATCCTTTGCTGGCCCAGCGCAATCTAGCATCGACCTAAGACATTCCTCCAATTCGGTAATATTTTCCGCCTCAACAATCCGGCCAGTTAATCCATCGGTCAAAATTTCTGTAACCCCGCCAGTACGAGAAGCAACAACTGGCAAACTAAATGCCCCGGCTTCTAAAATTACAATGCCGAATGGCTCTGTCCTGCTGGGCAATACAAAAATTGTTGCATTTTTAAAGAAACCGGCCACTTGGTGATGTGGAACATCCGGGAAAAACAAAACCTTTTCCGCAATTCTTTTCTCCACACACAAATCCTGGAGACCTTTTAATGCCCTGTCAGAAGCTCCAACTAAAATCAATATTACATCTCTGTAATCATCGGCAATCGCAGCGAATGCACTTACCAAAATATCTTGGCCTTTTTTATGTTCAAATTTTGCAACCGAGAGAATATTTCTTTGGGTAGAACGTGGAATGCTAGCTGCTGTTGCCACAAAGCTTGGAACATCAAGGCCATTATGAACCACATGCAAATTTACATTCTCGCCAAAGATATTTTTAACTTTTCTCCCGAGGTCGGATGAGCAAACAACAATTTTTTGCCCGCGCGAAAGTAACGCCTTCCATTGTGATAAGCCGATTTCGCCTACCTTCTTGATACTAGATAAATCGTTGCCGTGAAATGACAGGATCATCGGAATGGGTTTTTCTAAACTTCGGACAACACGTTCAAGCGTCAAAGTCGCTGAACCAGGATAATGAGGATTTATCACTTTTATATTACGCTCGAGACAAAGCTGTTTGAATTTAGCGCGAAAACGCGATTCCCAAACTTTGTATAAAAATCTTTCCTTCAGGTTCATTTTTTCAGTGAGCGGCCGTATGCGCCACCTCAGTGTCTTGATGCCGTGAATTTCCTCCCATATTGGGTTCACGGCCGCCCAATCACAAATGAGGACTATTGGATCGTACGAGGAGGATTTTTCCATCTCCCGTGCTAGGTTGATGACAACTTGGTTCACTCCGCCTAGATGGATAATTGACCATGGCAATACAAACATATAAGACGGCTTAGTATTACAATTTTTCATTTTTTTGTTGCGCCAAAATGTAAATTAACTCGGTGAAACGGGGATTCATGGGCGTTGCGATCGATCTGTGGTACCCGACCCATTTCGACCGGACTGTAGCTCTGTCGTGGTACTAATCCAAGTTACTACACCATTTTCATTCGCCTCCCAGGGCAGCACTTCAACCGCGCCGAAGAAGTCAGATAACCGGACCTATTGCGCATCATCGCCGTGTCTGCGATTGCACACATAACCGACGATTTCGTACGCCCCTTTGTACGCTTGAATGCATCAATGTTCTACACCAGCAACCCCTTTAACTCAGCCTCTCCCAGTCGGTTAAATCGGAGTGATACAAGTCACTAGTTCCTTGGTAGATCATTTTTAAAAAATCTAATTTGTTAAATTTTTCAGCCGCTATTTTCAAGCCAGCGGGCTAGCACTTTACTGTCCATAGCTTTAAGGCGGCATTGATAGACAGAAAACAATCGATCAGATTGGCACGCACGCGCTAGCTCGCCGTGCCAAGCGCGATTCACGAAGCAATTTTGTGAGGTGCGCTTAATTGTTCAGTTTTTAGATATTGGACTTGCGACCACCGCGAATTGCATATATTTCGTGTCCTCAAGATATTTAGGAAAAAGGCGAAATGCTAAACGTCTTAAGAGGGCTGATGTCCACCAAGCTTCATTGATTCCCTCAAGAATTTGTACCACAAAACCGCTTTTTTCAAACAGTCTTGGAATGCTCTTTTTAGTAAAAAACCGTAGGTGTGTTTCATCGCGAATGCCGTTTTTTTCATATTTAAAATCTTTATCTAAAAATATATGTAGCAAATTATCAACATGGCGAATATTTGGTATGGACGCTACAACTATTCCTCCAGATTTCAATTTATTTAATGCAATTTTAAGGGTCTCAGCGGGATCAACGATATGTTCTAAAACGTCATTGAAGAAGATAACGTCAAAGAAGTTTTCAGGGACTGAGTCAATCGAGAAAAAACCGACAATCACTCTATCAAGTGAAACCGCTGCAATGCTTGCCGAAACTGGGTTCGGTTCTACTCCCCATACTTCAGAAATGCCAATCTTTTTCAACGACCGACCGAATTCTCCAGTATGGCATCCCACATCCAGAATAGTTGTAGCATTCTTTGGAATATATCGATGCATTTCTGCGCGGTCTAAGTCACCGTATGGGGATTCCGTTAGATGGCGTATCATTTATTTATCTTTATAGAATTGACAAACACCGTTGCAACTTCCAGCAGTTTTATTTTCGGAGGAAACAATTTAGCTTATTTTTTGCAATACGTCTGAATTTCCTCTTTTAGAGAATCTTGAACTACCTTCAGATAAGAATGTCCGTCGCGAAGATCTGGTTCCAAGTGGTTTCCTTCCGCCCACTCGTTCCAGGATTTTAGAAAAACTAGGCGACCGTCTTCTGTAGTTCTTGTCTTCCTGTGTAGGCCAAACGCTTTTTTTAGTGCCCTTCCAAAAAGGGCTGGGCTTGTCCCGGTAAGTACTAGACCGTTCACTCCGCTTCGAGGTGAATTATCCCAGCCATTTACAACGGACGGATATCGAGTTGCCGGGAGCTGGTCTGGTACGTAGTAACTGATCGCTTTTTCATATGAATAAATCGATGGAATCCCAAGTTTTCGTAAAATACGGTTATAAAAAAGTTTTAGCGGAGCACGCCACGTTCCCCACGTCCTTGGGGGCGGATTATGAGTGTAGATGGAAGCGTCGTATCCAATATCTTCTGGTGCTGGATGTCCTTCCCGGAAAATCCCAACGAGGTGAAGACCAACTAATCCCGACTCCCTTGCCATCTCGCGCCAATGTAGTACGGTTGCTGCCGGATTAGGAAAGCCGTATGGTCGCCAAACTATAAAAACTTGCTTGTTGTCCACTCGCAAATATCGTGGGTCCTTGAAAGCTTTAAGCAGCGTGGAAAAATGAGCCTTTTCGTCTTCGATCCCTGGGTACTCTTGTTTAATCAAGATTTTATCGGGCGCGCCGTGCCATACTCCACTCCAAGTATCATTTGCCCAGCATAGGCAAAACGGAAAATCAGGCTCGCCGCTGCTGAGTACCTCATCAAACGGCTGTTCAAGTAATCTGCGACCGTTTCCAAACCAGTAATGATAATAGCAAAACGCTTCGATTCCGTAAGATCGAGCTAAATCGGCCTGTTGCTTTCTTGAGGCCGCAAGTCTGAGATCGTAAAATCCTAAGTCGGCAGGAACGTGTGGTTGATAGTGTCCTGGGAAAAGGGGCTTCGCTTTAGCCGTATTTGTCCATTCGGTAAAGCCTCGACCCCACCATTCATCGTTTTCTTTAATCGGGTGGTACTGGGGAAGATAATAAGCAATTAGTCTTGGTTTAGGCACAGCCATTGGATACATTTCCTTGCAGATGGTCGAAAAAAGCTTGAAAAAAGTTTGCAAGACTGGATCGGTTTCCCCAATTAAGGTTACCTATTGTGTATTTATCCAAATCTAATTGCCGCTTTAATCGGTACTCTAGTTGAACAAGATTGCCAGTTTTCACGAAGCAACTCAATGTGGATCTGTGAGACGGTATTTTCCAAGTTTTTATTAGCGCGTTTATATTTTTAAGCAAGTGTTGCTTCAGTCACTAAATTCTTTGTAAAACGCAATATGAACCGTAGCCTTGATTGATCCCACGGCGTAAACCGCGGTAATTGGAACAAGTCATCGATTTGCTTTTGTGCGCCCCACGAAGTTGTTACCGCAGCCTCAAAACCCAGCTTCCTGACCATTTCGACATGCTCCTGTTTATAATCATTTTTTGGCTTGCCATTTGGGTAAGCGAACAGACGTACAGGCTCGCCGATAATTTCCTGCAGCCGCTCCTTGCCGTGCAAAATTTCATCACGCGCCTGCATTGGGGGCAGTCTTGCCAAAATTGGGTGACGCACTGTATGCCCACCAATATCCATCCCGTTGTCGCGAAGTTCCCGAACTTGATAAGAGTTCATCATTAGATTTGACGGGAGAATGGTTTTGTCGATTTCGCATAGTCTATTGACCTGCGTCGCACGGTCTTCAAAAGATAAGTATTTCAACTGTCGGATGAGTGAAGAAATTGCAACCTGCCGCTGCTGGATAGTGATGATTGGATAAAAACCGAGACCAAGCGATGTGGCGTCGAATGCGTTGGATGCAGTGCCCCGCACTAGTTCGATAATTGTGTCATTCCACATCCGGCCGCCATCTAGGAACCCCGTCGCAACGAAAAACGTAGCGGACACGCCGTGTCGGCGAAGGATCGGCAGAGCGACTTCTACATTGTCAGCATAGCCGTCGTCGAACGTGATGCAGGCAACGCGGGGCGGAAGAGTACCGGCTTTTGCATAGCGCACTGCATCAATCAAAGGGATCACTTTGAAACACGACTTAAGCATGCGAATTTGATTGTCAAATTCAACCGCATCGAGCTCTTCTGGAAACAATGGATCTTTCTTCGCTAGAACGCGATGATAAATTAGGATTGAAAGACCCCTAGACTTACCTGGAGAAAAGCTGTGAAGCAGAGCACGTCCTAGGTAAAAGGGACTGGTCTCAAGCACTGGCAAATTTGCAGTTGTCATACTTTTAAACCTTTTGGTATTTATTTGATTTGCTCGCCACGTGGCTTCAGCCCGGCCATCTTGCTGCCCGCGCTTGCATCTGCAATGGGTCTGGGTAGCCTTATTTTCGAGATAACCCTGCCTGCACCGGGCGTTCGCTTAGATTTCACCGCCAACTCCTGGGCGACCACGATACGAGTGGCGACCATCGCACACATCAAATAATAAGGCACGTCGAAATAGAGCAAGCTTAAGAACGCACCACCCACTGCAAAGCCGAGCAAACAAACTTGCGTCATCTTCGCCAGACTACTAGCCCATTCGAGCTCGGGTGCTCCCTTTGCATTGCGAATGATCCACGAACCAGTGCGCCAGATCAGTAGGCCTAGCAGCAAATATAGGAATAATCCGATAAAACCATGCTCGCCCAGTACCTGAAAGTAAATGCTGTGGGCTGCGTGGATGTCGTTGGGGTCGGGTGCATATTGCGCGAATACTTGGGCATCGTAAATTTCGAAGCCGCCGCCGGTTGGACGGGCCATTGCGAGGTTGGTGGCCATCTTCCAAGCATTTATACGTCCCATAGCTGAACCGTCTTCCTGATACGTGTTGATCGTATCGACACGGTCGAACCATTTACTCGGCATGAATGTCACAATCAGCGGCGCGGCAATAATCATCATTAAGCCGAGGGTGAGTTTTTTTTTGCTTTTTATCCAAAGGAAGACTGCCATGGCGGCGATTGCCAGAACGGCGCCACGTGAATACGAACCGAGTGCGGCTAAGGCGCAGAGCAACATCGATCCAATAAGTACGTACCGCGCCCACTTTGTCTTGACCATTTCGTAAAGGTAGTACATCAATGGGATCACCATGACGAACGCCAGAGCGACTTCATTATTGCCACCGATAAAAGTGCCTTCTGGCCCCCACACCCGTTCGCTGCCGCCACTGCGAATTGTGAATAGTCCACCCTTGACGCCGTAATAGCCGATCGAAATGACGATTGTCCAGATCATCAGATCTATATGTTTGCGCTCCTTGAGAATCAACATGACAATAAGCGTCATACCCATAATCTTATAGACCTTCTGCCATTGCGTATAAACTTCATCTGGATGAATGGCAAACAGCGATGTAACGCTCATCCAAGCAACGAAAATGATAAACATGATGGTGACCGGCGTGATCGGCAGTGCTTTCTTTTCTTTGTAAATTATCAACGCAAAAACGGTAGCTGCGGCAATGATCGCGGCGAACGGAAAGGTCCGCGCAAATCCCCATCCCTGCGAATGCGGATTCATTACACTGATCCAGACCCAAAGGACCATTCCCAGATACGGTCGCTTAAAAATGAATGGCAGCGATCCGAACACGATCAGCGTGACAATTATGTCTCTCATGATGGTCTTCCCAATCTTGTGCACCGCTGCGTGGGCAGGGGCAGGTTGTGCACAACAGTCTCCGCCTGATCAATTCGTGCGACCGACGTGTATGGCTTGACCTGCGTGGGGCGGAGCAGGACAGTCATATTAATTTCGCCCGTTCCAGGCAGAATGTTTCGGCGCCATTGGGTCGTGAGCTGATTAGCCACAGACTCAGGATGACGAACAAATATGTCAATGCACCCGCCCCTGTGTCCATGGCTAGCCGCAGCCAAGCATTGTATTGGCCGATGCTATGTTCGAGTGAACCCACGGCAACGTACATGGCGCCGCTGGCCAGCAGCGGACGCCAGACCACGCGCACAACGTCCAGCCACTTGAATTTTAAAAGGCGCTTGGTGACGGTCATGCCAAGCGGAACACTTACTGATTGAGAGATTAGATATGCATATCCCGCGCCGGTAACGCCAAAGGCGCCCAAGCAGAAGTAAATTCCCGGGAACAAAATAAGCAGGAAACAGAAAATCACGATCGTCACGAGATGCGGTTTGCCGAGAGCCAGCCAGACCGAACCGTTGTTTGTCTGCGTCGCCGAAATAGCGCCATTGATGCCTAGAATAGCGATCAATGGAATCGCTGTGATCCATTTTGGTCCGAGCGCGGCGAGGACCAATGGCTCAGCGACGGCAGCAATTCCAATCCCGACCGGCAGTATCAATAGGGTGATCATTCCAAGCAGTCGCAAATAGGAATCCGCGATTTCGTGGGTATGTACCATTTTTGCAAACCCCGGAAAGGTCACCCGGTTGATAGGTGCAACCAGTTCCGTCGAAGGAAGGTTCGAAATTTCATACGAAACTGAATAGATCCCAAGTCCAGTAGCCCCGAATACTCGGCCGATTATGAACGTGCAGCCATCATGCATAAGAAATACAAGGCAGTTATTAAGGAACATCCATTTCGAGAAATGAAAAAGTTCCTTCATTGCCGAGAGCGTGAATCGTGGTCTATAGGCATTCATAGCGTAGCTCATCCAAACGCCAACGATCCTTCCAAGCGTCATACCGATCAACAGCGCCCAGTAGGACCGCAGGATGAAAGCGGCTGAGATCGTCGCAATGAATGTGACGACCCGCCGCGCAAAGATGAAAATAAACTCCTGCTTAAAATCGAGTTCCTTGCGGAAGTTCACCACCCCGATATTGCCGAACGCCCCCAGGAAATACGAAATCGACAACACATACATCACTACGCTCAAGCGCGGCTCGCTGTAATACGCTGCCGCTGGTCCCGCTAAAAAAATTAGTCCAGCCGTACAGATAAGACCAAAAATCACATTGAACGTCCACACGGTGTCGTAATGCCGACGCTCCGCATCGGCTTTCTGGATGAGCGCGACATCAAAACTAAATGAGCCTAACAAATCAAGCATTCCGCCAATCGCGGTCGCCATGGCAATCAGCCCGAAGTCGCCTGGGATCAGCAAGCGAGCAAGGATCAACGTGCTTATAATCCCGACCGAGCGATCGAGCAGGCGGGCACCCACCATCCATACGATGCCCTTTGCCATCCGCTGATTAATATTCTGCATTACCGAAAACCTTTTACTTAACTACGCTTTGTTGCATCAAGCCTGCTAATCACATACCGAAACTTCCCCGACTTCTCCGGCAAAATCTCCGCCACCTGCTCCACCTCGATCCCCACATCCGCACCCAGCCGCGCCTTGAACCCCGCGACGATCTTCATCCGTAGATCATCCGTCAACACCGACTCCAGCACCACCTGCACGCACGTCAACTCCAGCGTCTCCTGCGTAATCTTGAACGCCTTCACCTCCGGCAAATCCCGCAAGATATACACCAGCGCCAGCCCGTGCATCACCGTCCCATCCCGCGCAATCAGAAAATCCGTGCTCCGTCCCTGGATCTCCTTCAGTAACGGCAGCCCGCGTCCACAACTGCAGGATTTTGTATCCAGCACGCCGATATCACCCGTCCGATACCGGATGAACGGAAAATCCCCCGTCGCCAAGTGCGTCACGACGATCTCGCCCGACTCGCCATCCCGCATCGCGCGCCCGTTCGGGTCGAGGATCTCGACGACGATGTCCTCGGCGGTGATGTGCATGCCGCCAGCCGGACACTGGTGCGCGATGAAGCCGGCGTCACGCCCGCCGTAGCCGTTGGCGACCGGGCAGCCGAAGGTGCGGCGGATCTGGCCGCGCTGTTCGTCGTACAGGCGCTCGGACGTGACGAAGGCGACCCGGATGCCGAGGTCGGACATGCGGTGGCCCTTTG
>JACMQE010000269.1 GCA_014377145.1 Glaciimonas sp.
GTCGTGAATATTGAAACGCTGACCCAACAGCCCGAGAATCACATCAGTGAGATTTGGGTTACTGACGCCAGCGTAGGAGACGGTTACTGGCACCAACAATCTGACAAACATCGAAGACCTTCAATGCGCGACTAGCCGCTGAACCGAATCACGCATTTCTACGCACCAAATATTTCAGATCTTTGAGCGGCAATGAAGTTTTTATTACCGGACCTAGTAAAGAGCTGATTGTCATCAATGGCCGAAATATCTATCCGCATGCTATCGAAGATCACATCGGAATCTGCGCCACAAAATGCATTAGTGCAGCTTTCGCAGCCGACGGCGAACATGCTGATGAAATTGCCATCATCCATGAGGTTACGGCTGATGAAATTAGCGCTTTGATGCAATATGCAGCAGCGATCAAAAATGATATCACGCGCACTTTCGATGTGTCGGTGGCGTTAGTGCTAATGGTTAAGCGGGGTACGATTCTACGTACCACTAGCAGCAAGATAAAGCACAAAAAAACCAAAGCGTTGTGGTTGGAACAGAAATTGGCCCCGTTGTTTGCTAGTCCTCTAATACTCTAAAATGCTAGCCAGCGATCCTAACAGAATTTAAAGAGCAATTTTCAATCTCGTTTTGAATCATAATCAAACAGATAGTCATGCGTTTTTTCAATCAATGTCGGTGACTGGAAGCCGACAATCGACAATATTAATACCCTGTTGGGGTGATGCCGCTGAATACACCTTTTATATTGCCATCGTTGCCGCTGGTATCGATGCCCTGCAACATCCTAGCAATTTGTGGTGCTGACCGGCATAGAGCAAATCTTGTTGCAGACCAATTTCATCCGCCAACGCGCTTACTGTCGCCTTATCTTTAATCTTGTCATCACGCGACAGCAGCTTTTTACTCGCGTCTACATCTTTATTTTAGTTTTCTTGGTGGCATGGAACGCGTTCTGCGCTGACATCAGGTACCCCTTTTTGCTGAAATAATGATTTACGGATCAGGTACAAGCAGATCAGCTTTATGTTTGTAACATCTGTTAAATAAGCTAAGGCCTTGCCGGTACTAAAAGAAGCTATTTGCCTAGCAATAAATGCTGACTTTAGCGCAGCCTTCATCCACTTGGTCAATCATTTTGAAAAAACGCCGGAGATTCAGATCAGCAAGCGCAAAAAGTCACAAGATGCCATGTAAATTGCTCAAACTTGATACAGCGGTCCATCTACAAATGACCCTCCCATTTTTATCGCTTTGTCTGCCGCTTCTGATGCATGCTTCCTATTGGCATCCAGAAACAACTTGGGTCAATCATTATCGCCTCTTAAACGAGGGACGAAAATCGCTCGCCTTCCGAAAACAATTCACAATGTCAATTCTGAGATCGTATATCGACAATCCCTTAACAGCTTCTGAAAACTTTGTAGCAATGTTCGGCAAAAAGGTGAGTACCAAGCAAATATCGGATTAACGTGGACAAGCCGACTATTGCTATGATCGGTACGAGAGGCTGTGCAATAGCTATTTTTTAGTATAAAAACTGGCGGGATGATCTTATCTTTTATTCTCTATAAAAAATGAAAGAGATTCGGTTATGAAGGGTGTGAGCCATGTCCCAAATCAGCTTCAGTTTCACACAATTTACCCAATGTCGAGAAATTTTGTTGTTACCGACCACAACTGCAGAACGGTCATGGATATATTCAGGAGCAGCGAGAAGGGCCCACGTTGACGAGAGAGGGGGACATACGCGATATTCCCGTCCCTAGAGATGACATTGAAGCGTTGAGTCTGTCCCGACAAGCAATCATGTTGATTTGTCACTCTCCAACGCAATTTTTTAAGGATCTTGGCGAGATGGCGGGTCAGCAAATCAACGACAAAATAAAAAAATCCAAACGGAAATTCAATGCTTAAGAATGGAGCTGGTGAAGTGGAATGGCGAGGAAAAAGTATTAGCGCTCAGCGATGCTATCAATGCTTATCATATGCCAAGGAGTCAGGAGGCAACAAGACGGTGGCTGAAGCGTTGAGCGCAAACTGTGACATCTTAATCAAAGATATGAAATGAGTACTGTCACACAACAATTTCTCCAGGTGCTCAAGGGAGGGGTCTGGCGGTACGTACGCCACTACTGATGCAGCAGGTCGCCTGGGGGAAAATGTATCGGAACTATCAGGAGTGTCCACAAAGGTAGGTCTGCAAATTCAAACGGTGTTTCCATCGCTATCCCTCTTTCGGTACTTGCGGGATGTGCAAATGGGCCTTGAGACTCACCTTCAAGTATTTGGTCATCTTGAGACTGGCTGGTCGATGTCCGGTGGTGCTGTGTGTAAAGTTGGCGGGTATCTGGCGGTGATAGAACATTTTGGGCTCGATCTCACCTTGCAACGGCAGAACCAAGGGGTGCTGAGCATCTCCTTAGACAATTTATGTCTTGTGCTTGAGTCCGTTCAACGCGCTGAAGTGAGTATCTCTGCAAATCAATCCACAAACGATGCGCAAATAAATGAGCAATTGACCTTTGGTGGTAATACATTGTGCAGCAACGCCTTTTTGCCTTGGATGCCGGTGGCATGTGCGCTGCCGCCCGGCATCTCGGGTTGCAGGGTAGTGCCGCAATCGCAGCGAGTGTCTTCGCTTTCTCGTCACTTGGTGGTGTCAATCCACCACTTATGTTGGCATCTGCGGTGTTGGGATGTGCCGTCGCGCAAAAATACCTGCTGCGATGAATTTCTTGCTGCCAGAAAATGGGTCAGCATTGCGGAAGATTTTACGATTGGGGCAGACTTCGGCGGTAATAGTGCTCATTCAGTAGCGGGAAGCTTCAAAGCGAGTGTAAGAAGTATGAATCGACTTAATGCGAGCCTAGTGGTAGCTGAGAATAAGGCCCTCTCGTCAAACATAGTAGCCAATGTGTTGCCAACGGAAATCAATGAGGGGAGGAGTAATTAGCGCAGCGGAGACAACACTCAGGCGCCGCACCACCAGTGTCCTATCGAGGCGCTCAATAAATAGAGTACATACTCGCTGCAGGATAAAGCGTTGAGAGATCGATCACGGAGTATTCTATCCGTACGCTCAATAAATAATGCCCATTCTGTACAGAATACAAATTCGTAATCTGGCAGTAATGCCTGCTATTCTCAAAGAGAAGGGGCAGGTCAGCCGGAACGTGTCGGGCAAAGACAGTCCCTCGAGGGTGTCAATAATTCTATGTAACTGCCCGGCTTCCAATAAATGTTTTCAGGCATTTTTCAAACTGAATAATAAACCGACTTGCAGCCGATTACCAATCGCGGATCGGCATATTCCACCTTTCCACTTTTTAGCCGCTGATTCAACTGCTCAATAAATGACCTTCCGCACCGCATTACCGGTGGAGAATAGCTTACGCTTATTGATAGCGTGCCGCATTCGCTATTGAAATGATTCAATGGCATTGGTGGTGCAAATGCCTGACGAATTTTGGTCGGATAGACAACTAGCGTATTCACGCTATGCCAATTGCTTTGCCACGATTGACTGATCTACTGATAATGCTTTTAAGTTACCGTGATCCATAAAAACGGCCCATTGTTTGTTTTCCCCGCTAGAGCATCACGACGTGCGGTTACACAATCTTTTTTACTATCTCGCTACCGAGATAGTGCGATTTTCTTGTATCCTTTCAGCATCAGGTCAAGCAAGTGAGGGATGCTGGGAATATCGCCAGTTTTTACGCTATTGAATCTTAATGAATGATTAGGCGCAACAATGCAAGATTCAGATGATAACGTGATCGATGCGCATGCTAAACGGCCATGGATCATGTTGACCACCACTTATGACATCGAAGCGTGGATCGAAAGTTACAATCACGATTTGCAATATGCTGCAATAAAAACGCATGCAACCCGCTATGGAATCTGTTTTTTTCTGGAATTAGGGGGCGAAATTTTCTTACACACTACGCAAGAAGGTGACGTGATGGTAGAGGTCACACTCGAGGCCGAATGGGTAACGCCTGTCATTATTGCCGCTACGCACATTCAAGAATCCGGCTCGCAAATCTGGGCATTACCGGGCGATACATTGACACAACTCATTTTGGGATTAAGTAACCTAATTGCGTATACCAAAATTGTGCTAGATCATCCTTTTAAAAAGCCAAAATACTAACGCCATTTCTTGATCCAACTGACAGACCACTCTTCATTGCTTAATTCTGGATCAATAATGGGGTGGGCATTCGTGCGGGGCCTGACCTTGTTCGCTACTTTCCCGCACATCCTTTATCATCCGAGCTAACGCAGCGCAGAGAATTTCGAGCTGATCGATCTTTTGCTGCTGGCGATAGACCAGTTTATTGAACTCATCAAGCAAATCTTCCTGATGCGCGACTTTTGTTTCAATATCAATGATGCGGTCTTCTGAGTTCACTTCTGGTCCTGATAAATGTGGGCAGACCAAATAATAACCTACTCAAGAAGCCGTTATATGTGTCAATTCCGCGGTCGTATTTGTTGCACCCATCATTTTGGCCGCAGTCAATGGAGTAACGCCATTCATGTCTTTGGCGTCACTTTTTGCACCATGTCCTAGCAGGAAATTCACAATTTCAGTGCGGTTATTAAACATCGTCGCCATCATCAACGCTGACTTGCCATCGGACGATGCGCCCTCTACATCCGCACCCTGCTCAATCAAGATTTGGATCATTGGCAAGTCGCCCTTGAAGGCGGCACCGGCAATCGGTGTCTGACCGTTATTGTTACGCAATTCTGGATCGGCTTTATACGCTAATAGCACCTTAACTCCATCAATATGACCTTGATAGCCTGCCAGCATTAGCAA
>JACMQE010000270.1 GCA_014377145.1 Glaciimonas sp.
GATGTAAGGAAAATGTGGGGAAAAATGGCCCAAAACTTGTTCAATATATTTGCTTAATAGATATGCTTAATACACGCCACTAATACAACAATTCTCAATTAGGCGGTAGAGGCTGTTTTTGATAAACAACAAATGCGTAGCTAAAATGATTCGCCGTTGATTGATATGTGGTACGAGATATTTCTTGCCATTGTTGTGGGTCATGCGTGGGAAAGAAGGCATCGCAGTCAAAGGATTTATCGATTTCGGTGACGATCATGCGTGTACAAAGAGCTTGTGAGGCAGCGTAGATTTCTGCGCCGCCGATGATAAAAGCTTGGTTCTCGTCTTTGGTCGGATTTTCAATGACGTTGATTAATGCCGCGGCGGCGGCTATTGAGGTAACCGTTTCTACACCGTTGTGTTGCCAATCGGGATTACGGGTGATGACAATATTGCGACGATTCGGGAGCGGTCGCCCGATGGATTCAAATGTTTTGCGTCCCATAATAATGGGGTGGCCAGAAGTGATGTGTTTGAAATGCGCCAGATCTTCTGGCAAGTACCAGGGTAGTGTATTGCTAATGCCGATGCCGTTATTAATATCTGTGGCGACAATGATAGTAAAAATGGCGGGCATATAAAGAGGGAGTATAGCTAGCATAATCAGTAAATAAGGCGCAGGTTTGGTCAATGACTGGACTTTGAGAATATACAATAAGTGCGATGACATATTGTGAAGGAGACGATGCAGCGGTTATAACCACGTCAATGCCAGTCTGGTTGGCATGATGATAGGTGCTTTAAAATTTGTGGATTAGACCATTCATCACTGATGAAACAGGTAATATATAAGTGGCGAGGAACTTTGTCTGTTGCTGTTGTTCTTAATCCGGTAAATTTGTTATTAGGACTTACGTAAAATTGCTCTAGTAGCGTTTAGGCTACTAAGATAATGTCTTCGTCGGCAGATTTTTATAAGCGCCTTGCAAGGATAATTGTGCATAAATCTTATTAGTGCTATTAATGTCATTTAATATTGTGAAATTAGTAAAAAAGTGTGCCGGCTGGGAATTCAATGTTGTTACAGGTTTTTTATCAGGTGAGATTGTTTATGTCGGTGTCAAGGTGTCCTATGTTAACGCCAATATTAATGGCTTTGGCTTGTTTTCTCCACAGTTTGTATGCATCTGCTTTTGGTTTTAATGATGTTGGATTGATGACTTGACCTTTGAGCAATATAAAGATATTCGTTTTAAGCCTGAGAAATCCCCTTGGTAGAATGCAAAAGTACCCTTTGATCTGGTCTTTTTTCATGAAGGCTATTTGTTTGATCAGCCCGTCAAAATGTATGAAATCAAGGGCCGTAGCGTCCACGATATTCGTTTCGATCCTAACAATTTTAACTACGGCGCGAATAAAATCGATTTGCGCAAGTTACTTACATTTGATTTTACCGGATTTCGACTGCATTATCCACTCAACAGCATTGCTTACAAGGATGAGGTGTGATCATGAGGTGTGATCGTTTTTAGGCGCTAGTTACTTCCGGGGCTTGGGTAAAGATCAGTAATATGGCTTGTCGGCTAGGGGGCGGCATTCGATACTGCATTGAACTCAGGGGAAGAATTCCCGCAGTTCGTGGAGTTTTGGATAAATAGGTCAAAAGTGAGCGACAGACAAGTCACTATTTACGCTTTGCTGAACTCACGAAGGGTGACCGGTGCCTATAGCTTTACCCTGAAACCTGGCTTTGACACCGCCGTCGCTTTCAAAGCACAGCTCTATTTGTGCGAAAATTTGAGTAAATTTGGCATAGCGCCGCTGACGAGTATGTTTTTTATGGCAAAAATTAACGTTCACAAACGGAAGATTACCGGCCTGAAGTGCATGATTCAGATGGTTTTCTGGTTGCTTCTGGCATGGGGGAGGGGATATGGCGTCCGTTGGTGAATCCAAAACGTTTGCTTGTCACGTCATACATGACAAGCAAACCAGTGGGGTTTGGATTGATGCAGCGTGAGCGTAACTTCTCCAATTATCAGGACCTGAATGCGCGTTATGAGAAACGGTCAAGTGCTTGGTTTCGGCCTAAAGGACGCTGGGGCGCCAGACGTGTCGAGTTGGTACAAATTCCGACTCCATATGAAAAAAATGACAATATCGTCCCCTACCGGGTGCCGGATACCGGATACGCCACCGAAAGGCGGACAACTGTTTAATATCACATGCACGTTGTTATGTGCAAAAAAATGCTGACAAGAGTTCGCCTCTATCATGGGTAACACAGACCCGGCGCGGTAGCGGTTTTCAACTCAAGCCGGATAACAGTATCAATCTTTTGGTAGATTTTGAAGACCCAGCTTTTAAGAAATTATCACCCAATATGAAACTCGATGCGATTGTCAGCGTGGATGATAATGGCAAGCTGTCGATTACCAAACTCGACCGGTGGCTGGCGCATAAATATCAAACTGCACCGGAATGAGAAATAAACCAGTCGAATTGCGTGGTTTTCTCGGCGGCGACGGCAACACAACCTTATCTGAGACGTTGAGTTACATATTACCGCCCAACTAGTACACAAAAACCAATCTCTCCAGCGTTTGACGAATCTACCTTCGGTAAGGCCTATATCAAGCGCCTTCCAATATCATCACGAAAGCGGCGCTGTTGTCCGAACGGGCGCATGGCGACAACGCGGCAACCTCTGCGACAGGGATGGCGGCCTTGCATCGGACATTGGCAGAAATGAATGATATTGATGACGTAAAAACCGTTCGTAATCCTGCCTATGCATCGATTGCGACTCGCTTGTAGTTGGCTTACGGTATGCGTCGTCATGGACAATATCATGGAGCCGACCTCACCAGCTTCCACATCAACCCAATCAGCGCCATGCCAGAGATCATTACCGATGTCAGCGGCCGCACCCGGATAACGATTGCATTGCCATTAAACCGTACGCCTATCGTTGCGTATCCGGTGGGGTACGTTGAATCCCGTTAGTACGCTGGATCGAAAATGCCAATCACGCATTCGATCGCCGCCCCAGTTTAAAATCAAGAAGACATGTAACTGCCCAAGAAGCCCCGCAACAAACCAGTGTTGAGCAACATGTTGCTCCAAAAGACGGACATGATCCACGCGGAATCTGGCGTCACAAAGGCAATCTGCGTCGTCTTGTACTGATCGTGTTGATGTGTTAACGCAGAAGGTGTTGGCAACGTACTTCATGAGCACACTGGTGCCGTATCAAGGTGCTAAACTGATAGAGATGACCTTAATATTGTTTGCGATTCTATTTTGCTGGGTCTCGACAGGACTCTGGAAGGCGATTGCAGGATTTTGGGTCCTGATGCGCGGCAAGGACCGCTATGGCATCTCTGGCGAAGATGCCGCACCGGGGCCGATTCCTGCCAGCGCCAAAACTGCGATCGTGATGCCAATCTGTAACGAAGATGTGATACGTGTATTTGCTGGCTTGCGTGCGACTTATGAGTCGGTCATACAAAAGTGGTGAATTAGGTCGTTTCGATTTTTTTGTATTAAGCGATAGCGGCGATCCTTACATCTGCACCGCCGAACTGGATGCATGGGTTAATCTGTGTCGTACGCTTGGTGCATTTGGGCATATTTTTTATCGACACTGGCGGCGGCGTGTCAAGCACAAAAGTGGCAATATCGATGATTTTTGTCGGCGTTGGGGTGCAAGCTACGATTACATGGTCGTGTTGGACGCTGATAGCGTAATGAGTGGCACTTGCTTGACCACGCTAGTACGTTTGATGGAAGCCAATGCGAGCGCTGGCATTATCCAGACTGCACCGCGAGCGGCAGGCCGCGATACCTTGTATATGTGGATACAACAGTTTTCAACAAAGAGTGTATGGCCCGTTATTTAATGCTGGTTTGCATTATTGGCAATTGGTGGAGTCCCAATATTGGGGACACAACACGATTATTTGTTTGGTTCCTTTTATGAAGTATTGCGCATTGGCCTGTCTACTCGGCAAAGGCTCGTTGGCAGGTGAAATCCTGTCGCATGATTTTGTTGAGGCCGCATTGATGCGATTGCCTACGATCTAGCGGGTAGTTTTGAGGAGATGCCGCCTAATCTGTTGGATGAGCTGAAACAGGACCGGCGCTGGTGTCAGGGCAATCTAATGAATTTCCATTTATTTCTTGCGCGCGGTATGCGTGGTGTACATCGTGCAGTATTCGTCAATGGCATGATGGTCTATATTTCAGCACCTTTGTGGTTCGGATTTTTAGTGTTATCCACGGTATTACTGGCGATGCATACGCTGATGGGTACCGGAATATTTTGTGACGCCGGGTCAGCTATTTCCAGTTTGGCCAGAATGGTACCTGGAACAGGCGCTGGCATTATTCAGTACGACGGCGACCTTATTATTTTTGCCAAAAATTTTCAGTGTTATTTTGATCTGAAAAAAAGTGCACGTGAATTTGGCGGGGCTTTACGATTAGCTATCGGGTTTGGTAAAAGCGTTGCTGGGACAATTTTGCGTAAGACTGAATTAGATTGTGGAGTTGGTAACAATTGTTACTATTCTCTTCCTGCGGGCTGCGGAGTAAGTCAGTTATTACGTTTATAATACAACCCGTATTTTAAATGCCCGGATCATTGTTTATTAAGTCATATTTGTGATCAAAGTAAAAAATTAAACTATCTATTCATGATGTTATTGACGACCAAATCGATCACCATGACAAGGTTGCGGACATCAATCAGACATAAGCGATCCGAATCCAATACTTATTTTTGTTTATTTTGAAGTGCCACCGATGACTTTTGATCAGATTAAAGATTCATCCCCTGTCGCTCACCGTTTCCCCCGCACCTTTGGTCGCAGCAGCGTGGTGGCCGTAGCTTCGCTGGTGATCGTGCTGAGCGCGGGTTTGTTGTACTGGCGCAAGTATTGCAGCAGCCGAAGTCCTCTTTGCCAGGGTCAGCCGGATCAATAGAATCAACCGGTGCGCCGGAGATGGTAAGTCTGCCAGTACCAATCAAGTTTGACACCGTCACCATTCAGCGTGGAGATATTCAGCAGACCGTTGATGCGGCAGGAAAATTACAACTGTATAAAATATGCCGACGCGAATGCGCAGGTGGCCAGCCGAATTAAGGAAGTGTTGGTAAGCTTTGGCGATACGGTGAAGTCTGGCAAGATGGTGGTAAAAATTGAGCCCAGATGGCGCACTTACAGGCGGAATTGGCAGACCAGCGAGTGCAAATGGATTTTGTCGAGTTGCAGTTTAAGCGACAGACTCAACTAAAAGCACAAAATGCCACGCGTGAAGAATCTTACGAGTCCAGCCGGATGAGTATGTCTTCCGCCAGCGCTCGGGTGGATGCTATCAACACGCAAATTCGGCAGGTCGAGGCCACCTTAAAACTGGATGAGGAAAGTCGTCAATAAACGCAAGTATTGGCATCTATTTCCGGTACCGTAGTAGGACTCTCAATGCACGTCCGGGACAAATGATGGGAACCACGCAGCCCACTATGCCGCTGATGCGGATTGCCGATCTTACTAAAAGATGGTGCAGGCACGGTTTGCTGAGATTGATGTAACTCGCTTGGGCCGTGGCATGATCGCAAATTTTACAACGCCCGGCTATCCCGACAAATAATGGTCGGGCATATGGCACCGGTGAGTAAGGTAAGTAGACTTTTTATAACGTCTTGTTTGAAGTCGATAATGTGGAGCAAGAGTTGATAAGTGGCATGAGCACACAAGTACAATTTATTGTGGCGCAGGCGCAGGATGTCGTCTTATTGGCCGTAAAATTATTGCCTCAGTCAGATGCCAACGGATTTTACAGTGCTAATGTGTTGGATGCGAATCAACAACTCAGTCAACATAAACTGAAAATTAGCATACGAAATCAACAGCAGGTACAAGTTTTATCAGGTCTTGCAGCTGGCCAGCAGTTGTTGGTCTGAATGGTGCCGGCTATACTTCTCAAACACAAAACAATAACGCCAGCCGTTCCCCTAGCGGCAAAGAATATCCCAACAGTTACCGCATTACCCAAGCCAGTCGCCCCGACATCGGCAGCATTTTATACGTTGCTTCTACATTCTAAAAATGTAGTTCCATCAGGCTCCGCTATCAGTAGCGTAAATAGTGCAAGTGGTGTAGGCACGCCAGCCAGCACCAGCGCGGCATCGGTGGCGCGCTAATGGGACGAAACTTGCGTCTCCTTCTACTATCTACTATTTTTCATTTGAAATTGTTGTCTACACCATCCTCCTCCACACTAGTACTTGGCTTGATATGTACCTTCTTAGCGGGATGTGCGTACAAAATCTCCATGTTGGAATCGCCTCCGGCAGTAGAAATGCCAGCTAGGTGGTCTTTAGGTGGCAAAGCCGGGAATCAGGAGTGGCCGGATAACGATTGGTGGAAACGGTTTGGCAGTAGCGAGCTAACCGAATTAGTCGATGAAGGTCAAAACAAGTAACCTCGAAATTGTTGCCGCGCTTTCGCGGGTGCGCTAAGCAGAAGCGCAAGCTCGGAGTGCGGGTGTGCCGCTGTTGACGAATGCCGATTTTTCTGCCGGCGGTAATCGTGATCTGCCGTTAGGCCATAACGGCACCGCCAATACTTATGCCAGCGGCTTGTTACAGCGCAGTTATGAAATTGACTTTTGGGGTAAAAACAAGGCTAGTCTGGCCGCAGCTGAAGTTTCGCTAAAAGCCAATATCTATGATCACCAGACCGTTGCCTTAACGATGACCAGCGGCATTGTATCAATCTATTTACAAGTCCTGTCTTTACATGACCGGTTCAGTATCGCGCGCAAAAATGTAGCGAATGCAGAGCGCGTGTTGGCGCTAGTCGAGGCGCAAAGTAGTGCCCGGGGCTCCATCGCCCTTGGATTTAGCGCGTTATCGGTCTGCTGTTGCCGGACAAAAGGTGGCCTTGCCAGATTTCATCCAGCAAGAGCGTGGGCCCCAATCTGGTCGGTGTTAGCAATTTTACTAGGACGATCATCGCAAACCTTTAAGATCGGTAATCATGGTTTAGACACAATAAGCTTGCCGGATGTGACGCCAGGCTTGCCATCCGAATTACTTTTCCGACGTCCAGATATTCGGCTGACTGGGTTGACCGGTGCGCAAAGTAGCGCATTGTTGTCATTTTTCAATGCGCCGAATTTACTTGTCAATGTTGGTACTTCGTTGGCGGCACTAATTCTTAATGCCGGGTTGCTAAAGAACTAACGCGATTTGGCTATCGCACAAAAGCAAGAGTTGGTACAGGTGTATCGCTCGACGGTAATTGCAGCATTATCCGAAGTCGAAACCGTACTGGGGAAAATTCGGAGGATGATGTTAGTCATCAAAGGTACCGAAGGCGTTTAATTATCCACGGCGGTGGTTATACGGTAGTTATGGTAGGTCCACCGCCCCGTGTATTCACCAAATAAGTTGAACCGATCAAACGGCCATAGGTGCTGTCAGCGGCGTATGATGTTGATAATTTTCTAGCGAGAAGTCACCCGGTTCGATTTTTTCCAGCCATTCCGGGACGTACTTTCCAGTTTTTGCATAATCCGGAATGCGATCTGATAACACTAATCGGGGGGCAGGATAGGGATCGCGTTTTAGCTGTTCTTCGAGCATGCTGAGATGGTTCTCGTAAATATGTGCGTCGCCAATAAAATAGCTGAACCAGCGCGGTGTATATCCAGTAAGGCGCCCGACCAGATGCAGCATTGCTGCGCTCTCGGCAAGATTGAAGGGCGTGCCTAAACCGACATCATTGCTGCGAATGTACAGGCATAGCGAAATTTCTTTGGTCACCGCGTTAGGCAGGAATTGATACAGGAGGTGGCATGCTGGCAAGGCAATTGCATCCAAATCTGCGCAATTCCAGCCATGGAATAATATCCGCCGACTGCCGGGGTTCCCTATGATGTTATCAAGACAGTCACGCAGTTGATCGATGGCCTTGTAAAGCAAAACTTTCTCTTTCCCATCATCTCGTAAGGTAGATATCAGGCTGAATCCTCTTTCTTGCGCATCTTTGATCTGCGCGGTTTTAGTCGTATCCAGAAGCTTGTAAGCGGGCCATGCGCGCCATTGGACGCCATACACAGAACCCAGATCATCTTCCCCTAGTCGATACGGGTTTGCTCGCCATGCGGCGTTTTCATTGGCGTTTTGATCCCATACTTTACAGCCTAGTGCACGAAAATCTGCGGCGTTGTGAGACGCTCTCAAAAATCCGACCAGCTCCCCAATAACCGATTTGAAAGCCAATTTTTTAGTGGTGATAGCAGGAAATCCGTCTTTCTGTAAATCAAAGCGTAGCATCGCACCGGGCATACTTATCGTTTTTATGCCAGTCCGATTTTCTTGCCAGCTGCCGTTGTCAAGCACCATTTGTACGAGGTCGATATATTGCTTCATTACATTTTCTCCGGCTTGCTACGTGACAGAAATGCTGCGCAGACGATATTTTATGCTGTCCCTCAGTATAACGATCTGTTATCAGCCAAAATGCATATAAATAGGGCTTATGCAAAGTCGTCCTAGCAACGTGCTTACTAAAACTTACAGAAGAATATATTATGCGATTAAGGCTAAGAGAGCAAAGTGTCGCTTGGGCGATTTTGCGTAATTCCTAATAAATACATACGAATGTCTCTGAGCCCAGTATCATCTTTGTAATTCAGATTCGTTTCGTGGTGGAATTAAAAACACTGGTATCAGGCTTTGTCCGCTGTTACAAATGAATGGATGTAAAAAGCATAACCTTGGGATTTATCGGTATCTCAATAGAGATACCGATAAATCCCAAGGTTATGCTAGCGTGTTAAAATTTATTTCTTGTGTAATGGTTTTAGCAAAGTTCCTGATGATGCTAAATTGGGCAATACCTATCAAGAAAACAAGATATTTTTCTTGATTTTTCCAACATCAGTGGCAAGCTTATCCAAGTTTTAATTATTATTTATTTGTGCGTCATTGCATACGCCAAGCGTATATTGCGTGCCATTTTCAGGAGGTCTTATGCTTCGTTCAGAAACGCTTTTTGGTAAGCGCGAAACCCCAACACCCAATTCCCCTCTCGGATCAGGCAAAAGCTTGTCGTCGAGCAATCCATCCAGTCTTAATAAGCTGGATAATCCCATCAACTCGCCAGGTAGTGTTCCACTTTCTTCTAACCCTTCGAATGCATCGAGCACCAATGAAAGTGGTAGCAAATTGATTGTTGGTCCTAATATAAAGCTTAAAGGCGTTGAAATTACCGATTGCGATACATTAGTTGTTGAAGGTCGGGTTGAAGCTACGATGAATTCGCGCGTGATTCATATCGCCGAGAATGGCACTTTTAAAGGCTCTGCAGAAATCGACCAAGCTGAAATTTATGGTAATTTTGAGGGCAATTTGAAAGTTCGGGGTAATTTGATCATCCATGCCAAGGGGAAAGTAACGGGAACCGTTACTTACGGTAAACTGGTCGTCGAAGAAGGTGGTCAATTGATCGGCGAATTGCAAGTTGTTAATGCGGCAGTGAGAGTTGTGACGCCGTCGGCGACCACCGCATCGGTTAACGTTTAAGTCGTTTAATTAAAACGGCTTGGTGCAATAGCTTAAGTCTCAATAAATCTGCGGGTGATGGTAAGTTCGTTTCAGCGACAACTTCGTCAATAACTAACAACCCGGGCATGCGCTAAATTATGCTCGGGTTTTGTTTGTCCGCTAATGGCGTGCGACAATAGCGCCTTTTTCCTCCTGCTAACGATCGTTCCAGCGCGGGTCGGTTTACTTCCCACTACAAAAAATCATGAGTCATCCAGAATATATTCTTACCTTATCCTGCTTAGATCAGCGTGGGATTGTACATCGCGTGTCAGGTTTTCTGGCTGAGTATGGCTGTAATATTCTTGATTCAGCACAGTTTGGCGATACACAATCAAAGCTGTTTTTTATGCGCGTGCATTTTGCGGCGGAAAATCCAAATAGTGCCGATGAAGTATTACGTGCCGCGTTTGCTGCGCTGGCGATCACCATGGAAATGAACTGGCAACTTAATGACGCGGCCAAGAAGCCCCGTATGTTATTGATGGTTTCAAAAATTGGGCATTGTCTCAATGATTCGCTATTCCGCTACAAGAGTGGTGTGCTGCCGGTTGAAATTCCAGCAATTGTATCGAATCATACAGATTTTTATCAATTGGCTGCAAGTTACAACATTCCCTTCCATCATTTGCCATTGGCAAACGGTGCCTCAGCTGCTGCAAAAGAGGCGCAAGAAGCACGCATACTGGAATTGATAGAGTCGCAAAATATTGATTTGGTTGTGTTAGCGCGTTACATGCAGATTTTGTCGCCATTGTTATGTACCGCATTGACGGGTCGCGTGATTAATATTCATCATTCTTTTCTTCCGAGTTTTAAGGGTGCCAAGCCTTATTATCAGGCGCATGACAGAGGTGTGAAGTTGATCGGCGCAACAGCACATTTTGTGACGGCAGATTTAGATGAAGGACCGATCATCGAGCAAGATGTGGCGCGGGTCGATCACGCAATGGCACCGGATACCTTGACCGCCATTGGGCGCGATGTGGAATCGGTGGTTTTGGCGCGTGCGGTGAAGTGGTTTGTCGAACGTCGAATTTTGCTCAATGGACACAAGACTATTGTATTCAAGTAACTTAAGATTTACGCAAAATTACCCTAGCAGCGTTGTGCTTTCTTAGCCTACTAGCATATTGTCTTCGTCGGCACGCCTTGTTGGGGTAATTTTACGTAAGTCTTAAGTTACTTGAAAGAAGACACGAAACATACCTCCAGAAAAAGTGACTGCAGCTATTCATCCTTGCTTGGAAATCTTCTGCTGAATGGATTGCTTGGGTAGCCTGTTTGTTGCGTTAGGATAATGGTGTTTAGTTAGCCGACGCACTTTTGTATTTTCAGCTATTCTCGCGTACTAAAGCATCACCGGCATTCTGTCGAAGCGAATAAAAATAATAGTCGGACGAGATAATTGAAAGGAAGATCAAATTGACAGAATATTACACCCACCGTCTGGCGCTACTCGGACAAGGTCAATACCGCGCGTTGCTGAGTAAAGGCCTGCGCGGGATCGAGCGTGAAACGTTGCGTGTCAATCCTAATGGAAAATTGGCGTTGACGACGCACCCCCGCTCCTTGGGTTCGGCTCTAATGCAGCCCCAGATTACAACAGATTATTCGGAGTCGTTGCTGGAGTTCATCACGCCAGCAGAAAATGACATCTCTACTGTGATGGCAGAACTCGATGCAATTCATCGTTTTGTCTATACCCAATTAGGTGATGAAATGCTGTGGAGTGATTCGATGCCATGCGAATTGCCGGAGGAGGACCAGATTCCAATCGGCTGGTATGGTACCTCGCATATAGGCATACTAAAGCACGTCTATCGCCGTGGTCTGGCGCTGCGCTACGGCAAGCGTATGCAATGTATTGCTGGCATTCATTACAACTTCTCGTTGGCAGAAGCTATTTGGTGCGTGTTGCAATTAGATGCGGGTGATACTGGTACTGCTAAAGCTTTTCAATCCGACGGTTATATCGCGCTGATACGCAATTTCCGTCGTTATAGCTGGCTATTGATGTATTTGTTTGGCGCTTCACCTGTGCTTTCTAAAAATTTTTTGGTAGGACGCGAACATAGCCTTGATACGTTGGATGACGACACGCTTTATCTGCCGTATGCCACCAGTCTTCGCATGAGTGATTTAGGTTATCAAAGCAAAGTACAGGCAAATTTGACGCCACATTACAATAACCTCGATAGTTATATTCAAAGCTTGTCGCGGGCAGTTAGCCAGCCGTATCCACCATACGCCGAAATTGGAACGCACCGTGATGGCGAATGGGTTCAAATTAACACGAACATTTTGCAGATCGAAAATGAGTATTACTCAACCATTCGGCCCAAGCGCGTCATTAATAGTGGCGAACGGCCTATACAAGCCTTGTCGGCGCGTGGCGTTCAATACATCGAAGTACGTTGTATGGATATCGATCCTTTTGAGCCAACCGGGATAAGCCTAGAAACTGGGCGTTTTCTCGACGCATTTCTACTTTTTTGTGCGCTTGATGACAGTCCGTGTACCACGGACGAAGAAAATGCCGAAAACGTTGAAAATTTTGCTAAGGTAGTTAAAGAAGGACGTCGCCCTGGTTTGAAATTGCAGCATAACGGCGTGCCGGTAACGTTGCGGGCCTGGGGAATGGCGTTATTGGAAAAAATTGCTGCGGTCGCTACACTACTTGATGCACAGCGTGACGACAAGCCATACGCCGATGCACTTGAGCAGCAGCGTCGCAAATTGCAAGCGCCTGAACTGACGCCGTCGGCGCACGTGTTAGCAGCAATGCAGGAGCACAAGCAAACCTTTACCGAGTTTGCGTTGTGCCAAAGCAAGCTCCATGCTGAACATTTTCTGGCATTGCCGCCAACTCCGCAAGAGAGCGCCTACTATACCGAGATGGCCACAAAATCATTGAATGAGCAAGAACAGATTGAACGCACACAAATCGGCGACTTTGATACATTTGTTGCTGCTTACCGCGCAAGTACATTGGGTAATATGAGTTTTTAACGCATTCGCGCGGCAATGTGTGCTACTTTCAAGCGCACTAGTGTTAAGGCGTGCTTGAATTTTTAGCAATATATTATTCTGTTATGGAAACGTATAACTCAGACAACATTCATATTGATCTGCAAAATAATATACCAAAATTAGACAGTTTTTTATTAGATAACTAATCATGTTTTGCGCCATATTCTGCGTTACTCACCATGACCAAGATTTATAAGCTTTTGCTAAAAAATTTGGGTATTACTTATCCACAATATTTGATAATGCTTACGCTTTGAGAGCGGGATAAGGCCACTGTGTCTGAAGTGGGTGAACGCTTATACTTAGACTCTGGCACCCTTACACCGTTGTTAAAGCGACTTGAGCTAAGTGGTTTTGTATGTTGACAACGGACCGTCAAAGATGAGCGTCAGGTTATCGTTAGTTTAAATGCTAATGGAAGGAGCCTGCAGCAAAAGGCACAAACTATTCCGCAGCAAGTTAGTTGCAGCGTTGAATATTCGTTGGATGAGCTAAAAACGCTTACCTGCCAATTGCAGCGATTGCGCGCAACGATGGCAAGTAATATTGCATAGGTTTACGTGGAAGATAGAATTGCTAGCTAAGTATTCAGGCTAAAAAACTATTAAATTGTGTGCGATTTTATTGTGTAATTAATAATTTTTGTTCAAGGTATAATGTATTGCCAGGGTTCTCATCCGAGCTGTCAGTAAGGCAGACTGATCAGTTTTCACGGATATCTTAAGCGGTTATTGCATTCAGTTCATAAAAAGAAAATTATTATGTCAGTCGAAAAATTTTTTTACAGCTACCGGTGGCCTTGATAGCCGTGCTGTTTCACCGGATGGTACTGTAGATGTTAGATTAACAACAAAAAAGAGCTGGGCAGGGGTGGCGGTGCTGGTACTAAGCCTGAGTAATTATTCGCGGCAAGTTATTCAGCTTGCTTTATTGGTGCAACGAAATTTGTCGCCTCAGAAGATAAAATCGTATTACCTGCTGATACTTACATCAATGGTCTGGTTGGTATTGGCAAAATTCCAGGAGGATTTGGAATTGAAGTAGAGTTATAAATTTCAATCCCTGGAATGGACAAAACCGCAGCTCAAGCATTGGTTAATAAGGCCCACCATCAAATGCCACGCGCGGTAACATTGACGTGACATTGACTTTGGTTTAATCATAAACTGGCAAAAATGGACTTCGCTCTCCTAGCCTAGTCTGCGGTTGGGTAAAAAGCAAGAGCGAGTTACAGTAATGTATCACGCTTTTTATTTTATAAGCCTGTCAAGTAATAGCAAGATTTGATGACATTTGTTTTAACTGTGCCAGTATTTTCAGATGCGAGTAATGAGATAGGAGAGGGGCTATCAGCGAATAGACGGACGGGTAACGTTAATACGTAAAGTGCTGCGATGAGTTACCTACTCAATCGGTCAAATCGCGCCTCGCAACGATTTTATCTTTCTTGCGATAAAAATTAAGGCAAACGAAATGAGAAATACACCGATCGCATTTGTAATTGAGGTTATCCACGGATTGCTCACGGTCGCGACAACGACGTGACTCTCAAAGAGTGAGGTAGATGCAATAGATTCCCAAGGAGCAATCAGCAGCGAGTACGGTACCAAGCTTCAAAAGGGCATGACGCGGAAGAACCATGATTGTGGCGGTCGACGTCGTAGCAAGCAAGACTACCCCGCTTTTTATGCTTGAGCATCCATCGGCAATAAATGCGCCCAACAGAAGATAGCCACCAAAATAGGAGAAGCTATATGGTTATGGTGTTATGCTTAACACACTTCCACACATTAGTTATTTGTATATAACGCTTGCACTGTCGGATAGATAGAGGCGACCGACGACAGCCAAAGGTCAATAAACCACGCCTGTCCTACCTTGGTATTGTGTTGATAGAACCTCCTAAGGACTAGCGTTATCGCATAGAGAAAAAAGTACCAGAGATGGAGGATAGTAGGACCAGCTAGGATCGCGACAGCCCGGTTTCCCGTTTGGATCCATTTTGCTGAGGCCACCAAAAAATAAGGATGGCAGTATTTTAATGTATCTCTTGCTAAAGAACTCGCCAAAAGATACATTTTTTGGCGAAGGTGGTACTACAGATTATGAAAAAAAATAGGGACGCGTGCTATTGTGGGCGAATCAAAGATGTTTGCACCTCACCATGTTTCGCTAAATAAGTGCAATTTTCTTCGGAAACGTGAGCAATACCACCATAAAACATGCCGCCATCGATAGAATACTTACGCGTTGGTTCATTCATCCCTTGGTTAATTTGCGTTTGATAAGTTTAAATCACGGTATGCGTTCCCAGATACAGCTCTATTCATGCAAGTTGTACTTACTAACAACCAGAGAAAAAGTCAACGTGCTTCCACCGGACATGGGCTGATAGTGTTGTAGGGGGACGTGAAGCAGGGAATGTAGTCATCCTATTTTTAGGCATAAGCTACTTTCAATATCCCGGCGCGGATGGGAGCTTATATTCTATGCGCGGTGGTTGTGTAGTTGAATATGATAAAAAGTAAGGAAGTTGAATTAAATTGCGCAACTAGACTAGATGCCAATCCCCTGCTGGTGCAGCTTGGTCGATTAGTTTATTATCAACTGGTAAACCAGAATCTAAGGAGAGTCAAATGTTGAACAGTAAAAGCGCGCTATTAATGCTAACGGTTTCCAGTTTAACTGCGCTGTTATTTTTCGCTAAACAAAAACTTACTCGTGTGCAAGCTGACCAAAATTTACAGAAGAAAGCCCTTATGACATGGGAAGGCGAAGGTGGGAATTTCACCACCAGACCGACCGAATCGAAGTAAAAAAATCTTTGATCTTTGATGTAAGAATCAAAAAGTGGTCCTCTGAATGAATACTAGAGAACCACTTTTTAATATATTGTAAATCAGATTCAGGTCTGGATTCAGATTCCAGCAGTCTTTAATGCTATATTGAACGTAGCGCTTGGGCACATGATTGCTTTCACCTTCTCGTGATCAACCAGGAAGTAGCCGCCGATATCCACCGCGCGGCCCTGCACCGCTTTAAATTCAGCAGTAATAGTCCTCTCATTCTCGGTCAGATTTTTAGCCAGCGGCGCAAAATGTGCCTGAAGTTGGGCATCTTCGATTTGTTCCGCCAACTCCTGAGCCCAATACATGGCCAGATAGAATTGACTGCCGCGGTTATCCAACTCGCCGGTAAGTGGGGATGGCGATTTGTTGTTGTCGAGTAGCTTGCCAGTGGCGTCATCCAGCGTTTTCGCCAGAATCTTCGCTTTATTATTGCCGGTTTTGATACCAATATCTTCCAGCGATACTGCCAGTGCTAGGAACTCGCCCAACGAATCCCAGCGCAGATGATTTTCTTCCACCAATTGCTTGACGTGTTTCGGTGCCGAGCCACCCGCGCCGGTTTCAAACATACCGCCGCCAGCCATCAGTGGCACGATCGATAGCATCTTGGCGCTGGTGCCCAGTTCCATGATTGGAAACAGGTCGGTCAGGTAATCGCGCAGAATATTGCCGGTGACCGAGATGGTGTCTTTATTGCGGATTACGCGCTCCAAAGTGTAGCGCATCGCACGCACCTGTGACATGATCTGAATATCCAGACCGGTCAGATCGTATTCTTTCAGGTAGGTTCTGACTTTCTTGCTCAGTTCAGCTTCGTGTGGACGATATTTGTCTAGCCAAAAAATTGCGGGCATACCCGACAGACGAGCGCGGTTCACCGCCAGCTTAATCCAGTCGCGAATCGACTCATCCTTGGCCTGACACATACGCCAGATATCGCCTTTCTCCACGTTTTGCTCCAGCAGCACATTGCCGTCAACATCAACGATACGCGCTACGCCATCGGCAGAGACTTCAAAAGTTTTGTCATGCGAGCCGTATTCTTCGGCCTTCTGTGCCATCAGGCCGACGTTCGGCACGGTGCCCATCGTGGTCGGATCGAACGCACCGTTGGTTTTGCAGAAGTTAATCATTTCCTGATAAATACGAGCGAACGTGCTTTCCGGGATTACTGCCTTAGTATCTTTCGGAAGGCCATCGGCACCCCACATTTTGCCACCGAGTCGAATCACCGCAGGCATTGATGCGTCAACGATCACGTCATTTGGCGCGTGCAGGTTGGATATCCCCTTGGCCGGATCTACCATCGCCAGTTCTGGACGGTGTTCATGACAAGCGTGCAGATCATGAGTCACTTCATCCCGCTTGGATTCCGGCAAGTTGGCGATCTTGTCATATATGCTACTTAAACCGTTGTTGGCATTGACGCCCAGCTCCTCAAACAGTTTCTCGTGCTTGGTAAAGGCATCCTTGTAGAAAATCTTCACTGCATACCCAAAAACGATAGGGTGTGAGACCTTCATCATCGTTGCCTTAACGTGCAGCGATAACAACACGCCAGTTTCGCGCGCATCTTCCATCTGCTCTTCGTAAAACTTGCATAGCGCTTTCTTGCTCATGAACATGCTATCAATGATCTCACCTGCCAGCAGCGACACTTTATTCTTCAAGACGATGGTTTCGCCACCTTTGGTGATCAACTCCATCCTAACGTCGCAGGCTTTATCCAACGTCAGGCATTTTTCGCTAGCATAGAAATCGCCACCCTGCATATGGGAAACGTGAGTCCGGGAGGCCGGGCTCCACTTCGACATGGAATGCGGATTCTTGCGTGCATAACGTTTCACCGCAGCCGGTGCGCGACGATCAGAGTTTCCCTCGCGCAATACCGGATTCACGGCGCTACCCAACACATTAGAATAACGCTTCAAATTGGCTTTGTCTTCGTCGGTCTTTGGAACTTCCGAGAAGTCAGGGATAGCATAGCCTTTTCCCTGTAGCTCACGAATAGCGGCAATCAGTTGTGGAATTGAGGCGCTAATGTTCGGCAGTTTGATGATATTGATATTCGGTTCCTGCGTTAGACGGCCCAACTCAGCCAGATTGTCCGGCACTTTTTGCGCATTAGGCAGGCTGTCAGAGAATTGGGACAGAATCCGTGCCGACACCGACACGTCGCTCTCTACGATATCTATACCAGCCGAAGCAGTAAACGTCCTGATAATAGGCAGAAAAGCACAAGTCGCCAGAAGTGGCGCTTCGTCAGTAAGTGTATAGATGATGGTTGAGTTGCCGGTAGTCAATATGAGTTCCTCGCTGTGGGTATGTTGGTGTATGCGGACGTATCATTGTAGTGGCACTCGCTGTCACCAACCTTAACGACGCCCCGAATCATTCTGGAGATCACTATTTTGCAAGATAAATTTTCATTATGTGAAAAGAAGATCGTCAAAAGATGAATTTTATTCGTACTTCGGATTCCGTGCTGAATAAAAATTATCCAATTGTATGTATCAAGGATATTGATGAAACTTTTTACGGCGGATGCGAGAGTCGATATAAAAACATAGCGTTGAATAACGGCTTTGTAGCGTAAGTGCTGCGCAATTTTTAAAATCTATTCAACGCTGAAATTGACGAGATAGTCAAATGAAAAAACTGTTTCTCTGGGGCATAAATTTAAAAAGTTTCTATTGTTATAATATTTTTTGGTAGTGACTGTCATATACATACTTTTCCTACGGCCACCAAACCTTGCAACTTAAGTGGGGAAATTATGACAATAAAGACGAAAGGGTGTATCCACAAAGCGTATGTGCAAACAAAGGATCATCCAAACCTACTAAAGATAACAGTTTCTATTGAGCTTAAGCAATTTTCTGAAATAAAAGCCTTCGTTGTCTGCCAAGCTTTCTCCCTCACGAAGTGGTAATTTTGAAAAGTTTA
Organism: Glaciimonas sp.; assembly: GCA_014377145.1. The sequence goes on from JACMQE010000270.1 coordinate 18,430, forward strand.
GGATGCACAATTAAATCTCGGCTGCGCAACATTCAACTACCCTGTATCTAATACCCAGCCTGCGCATAAGCCCTTACAAACGATCAATAAAAATTGTGTTTTAGCCGGTAAATGTTGTTGTTACGGGTGCATTGCCATTATATCGTAATACGGCAATGTAAATTCATCCAGCATCGTGGTTAACTCGCCGAAGGCAAGTTGCGATTGGATTTCTTATCTTGAGCGCCATCGCATAAGGTATTGCGGCGTGGCGTAGACTACATGCCGATTGCTGGCAAGTTTTAATGCGACGAAGTTATGATCGGCGGTGTCGCCGATACGGATGCTGATGTCATAGCTTTCGCATACCAGATCAACCACGCGATCGGTTAGATTGAAAGAAATTTTGATCTTTGGATTAGTTGCTATAAATGGTGGTGCTTGTGAGGCAATGTGCTTGCGTCTAAACACAGCGGATCCTGGTACGACCGGAAAAAAGGTAACTTTGTGGCAATCTTTCAAAATAATTTTTTCGGCAAAATCCAGCTCCACCATCAAATTAAGGGAATGATCGAGAATTACCTTTCCTTGTTTTGTCAGTTTCAGATGGCGGGCAGTGCGATGGATCAGTTTTATCCCGAGCCATTTTTCGAGCGCGTCTATGCGTCGTTCCAGGTCGCAGAGATTGCATTTGACCCTGATACTTAGGAGTCATTATTGGTCTACAAACCGAGAGCTTCACACGCACAGATTAAAAAATGGGCGAGTCCGAGCGGCCGATTGTGCCTATTGTCAGCAATTATCCCAAAGTTGGCAATGGCGCGGCGCTTGGCAATGGTCTGGGGTGTCCATTCGACGATTAGCGATCAGGTCATAACGAAAGCGGAATAGTAAAAACGGCGTGTGATACGGCATTTAAAGAGGGTTTTGCGACAGTCGGCGATCAGATCGCGATTACCGCCGGAATGCCTTTTGGTCAACCCGGCAGCACTAATTTACTGCGACTTGCAGAAATTTCACTAAAATAAAGAAAGTATGCATTTGTTCTGGGCAAGAGGCAGAAAATCTGTAATCGACAGTTGCGTTCATTTTCATCTGTTTTTGATTGTTTGTATGCTACGTAGCTTTGTAAGAAGCTGTGTGGCTTTTGTTATCTCACGCTACTACCAAGGCAGGCATCCTCCATTGTAAGCGTAAAACTGTCCTGTATTGGCGGCAGTCAGTGTGTCGATTACTGCTAGCATATCTTTGACTGCATTTTCAGGCGTACGACCAATTTGCCCCCCCCGATAGGGCTGCGATAGCCTGGAGTTGACGGTACCGGGATGGAGCGCGATTAATACCGCATTTGGTTTGCTTCTCTTAATTTCGATGGCCGCATTTTTAATAAACATATTCAGCGCAGCTTTTGAAGCGCGATAGCTATACCATCCTCCCAAGCGATTATCTTCAATACTGCCTACTTTGGCAGAGAGTATCGCCATGACACCTCTTTCCCTATCCAATAGCTTGAAAAAATGCCGGATGATCATCGCGGGGCCACATGCGTTTGCCTGAAAGGTCTTCAGCATTTGACTGTATTGCAAGTCAACCAGGTTTTTTTCAGGCATAAAGTCTGGTGTGTGTAAGATGCCAGTGGCATTGATGATCAAATTGAACGGGCCTTTGTGGGCCAATTGTTCAGCTGCTTCAGCGATGCTGCTTTCTCGGTCAAAGTCAATTGGCGGTTGCGAATGGCGATGGAGCGATTCGATGAGATGGCAATGTGGATGGGATGCTAACGCGTCGACGAATGCGGACCCGATGGCACCGGTTGCACCGATGACTAAGGCCTTAAATTTTGTCGGGAATGAGTTCATTTTTATTGGTGAGAAATTTTGAATTTGCATATTTACAAAGATACTCTCATTCTGCTTTAGGGCTTACGCAAAATCGCACCAGCTGCTTTGTGCTAGGGTACTATTTTCGTTGGCAGGTTTGGGTAAGTCCGTTGCCAGCTCTGGTTCAGGACTTTGGAATAAAGTTGCGTAGGAAATCTAACAAGATTTGTGCGGATACTTCAGCGTCGTCGGCAGTTATTGCCTCCAATGGATTGTGTGGCTAATGAATGCCACCATTGCCGCAACGGGTGAATAGCATGGCGACAATCAGTCGCTTTGGCACTTACCATAGCGTCGTGCCAGCGCCTGATGTCAGTGTGAACGGGCGTGTACACTCGCACGTTCGGCGGTAGCTGTCAGTTGCGCCATCAACCATGGTGCGCAGGGTACGGCCAAGGCGGAGACCATTTTTTCGACGTTGTTTTCCACACAGCGACGTTGACATACGGTCTCTATAAATGCCAGCACATCATCGAATGCGGCGTCGCGTTTTGTATCGTCGGCAGCACGGATATCTAATAAAAATACGCCAGCGCTGGGAATTACGTTGGTTGAGTCGTTTGGTACTTGCAGCTGGCCAACCTTGTCAACCAGCGAGGCTTGTTGATCCTGGGCGCAGCGCTGTTCGACATACAGCAAAATCTCGGCGGTGGTGGCAGCGTCTTTGCGCAGGGTCATCCGGGTAGGCTGGAATGACTATCCACAACTTTTAGGGTGAAAAGAAACCCGCAATATAATTTTAAAGCTGGACTGCGATCAGATTGAGTGGATATTGCGCCAGTGTTTCGCAATATCGACGCGGCGGGCAATCCAGACTCGATTATGTGACTGCACATATTCGAGGAATCGAGCTAACGCCGCAGCTGGTGCCTGTCGACCGACCATGCGACAATGCAAGCCTATGGATAGTATTTTTGGTTAATTCAATCCTTGCGGGTCACTTTCCTTGTAGAGCACGTCGAAAGCATCTTTTAGATATTCGAAGAATTGCGTGTTGGAATTAAATCCCTTTGCTGCTGCGAAACACATATTGTTGGTATCTAGCATATAGGGGATGATCAGTTGCGGTTTGGTGCTTGTTTTGCCATTGGGATCGCTCGGATCGTTGAGGGTAACTTGTTCGCAGAACGGCAGATCGTCGCTATATTTATCTGCATCATAATAGCTAAAGCCGCCCTGCGGGTATTGGACGAATCACGCCCGGTGTACCAGCCAAGTGGGACGCTACCGGTCAACTCTTTGATAATGGTGACTGCTCGGCTATGTGCATACGTTCAATGGCTTCATCGATATTCTGGTAACTGATCCAGGGCAGGCTATTTCGTGGCCAAGTTAATGGAAGGCTACGGTGGCTTCGAGATTACGCTTTAATGCGCGTGCCACACCAAATACCGTCAACGGTAGGTTGAACTCTTCAAATAAATGTAGCAAACGCCAAAGCTCAGCGCGGGAACCGCGTATTCATATATGGATTCCATACTCATGTGGCGCGCGGCGAAGCTTGGTGTACTTATGTAACCTGATATCATGATTAATATAACGAGAATAATATATTGATCTACATTCTGAGATATCGTTTGACTAGAGATTACTTTTCGCTGTAAATATGCAACTATTCATTTTTTGTAAACCAAATCTATTTCCTGCATAGTGATAAAAATAATAAAAATTTCTGACCTAAAAACGCTCATGCATGCGCGAAAAGATTTATTTTTATCCCACCAATTTGCGGAAGCAAGCACGTCCATTATTCCAGACTTGGGCTCAGACCTTTTCACGAAATGTTCACGTACCTTAATTCGATGCTAAATAGTTACGGTGATATACGGAAAAATAATGGGTAAATTAAATACGCACACATTAGAAGTTATACAGGGTAAGTCCGGCACCGGTGTAGGCATTGCGTTGTATGTGGTGAACGCTGATGGCAAAAAACTGTTGAAAAATGTCGTGACAGATGGCAGTGGGAGATCGGCTTCCCAACGTAGTTAGGCCCGAGCCCTGCAAATAACCAACAACATCGACAAAACAACATCCTCTCTTAGAAAACCTTGTGTTAAACTCTGTATAATACATTTTAAAATATAGTCTGGCTTAGTTTTAAATTGCTGATTATAAAAGAAGAGATTGGAGTAAAACGGTGCATGCAAGCGGCAACATTACCTCACCTTCAAGTCTTCTGGTCCCGCCCAGTTTTGCACCTCCTCTGAAGGGCGTCGGGCATTAGTGCCAACGTGTTTCGATGTGATCAGGTCGCTGATGGTATATTGCCGATGCTGAATCTACTTTCCGCGCATTTTTTAACAAAATTTTAACAAATACGTCGTACATGGATATTGTTGAGGCCAAGAAAGCCCTCGAAACAGCACTACTCTGTACTCATGAGCCATTGTCGGTTAACACCTTCATGCAACCCTATGCGGTGCATGAAGGTGTTGAAGGCGACGTCGACGCGAATATGATCAAATTGATGGTGGAAGAAATGCGCATCGATTGGTCGAATAAAGGGTATCGAGGTTGTTTGTCTGTCGCCTGGCTGGCGTTTTCAAAGCCGTCCTGAGATGAAGATTTATCTGGAGCGCATGAACCCGGAGAAACCACCGAAATATTCACGCGCAGCACTTGAAACTCTCGCGATTATTGCCTATCGTCAGCCTGTAACCCGTGGCGATATTGAAGAAATTCGGGGCGTAACAGTCAACTCACAAATTATTAAGATATTCGAAGAGCGTGGCTGGATTGAACCTACCGGTTACCGTGACGTGCCGGGGCGGCCTGGGCTATTTGCTACTACCAAACAGTTTTTGGACGACCTTGGGTTAATTTCTTTGAATCAGTTGCCGCCGTTACAGCCGATCGTAAAAAATGATGTGCAAGAAGGTACAGTATTGGAATTGCAGGCATTAGAGGCAAACCTTGAAGCTAGCCTTGCTGCAAGTCGCGATGCTAGTTCTATTCCTGTGATGATTGATTCCGCAACCATGCTAGCTGAGAGCGATGTTGTTAATGTATCGATAGATGGTCGTAACTTTGGTAGCATTACTAAAAATAATGCAACATTTTTTCCCTTCGAAAAACCTATTGAAGTAGCTGTAGAAATATTTGCGATAGTCATAGAAGCACCAGAAGCAACTCCTGAGCATGCGGTGGGCGACAAGGATGGCATGTTAGATGAACTTGCGCACATACAGCCGGCTGAATTATCAGTTGCACCGAATGAATTTTTTACTAACAGCCCTAAGCCTGCTTCAACTGATGATGTCAAGCCCGGTCTGCACAACCACGATCTGAATAATGAATCCACCTAGTTCCAATGACGCGCCGATATTTGACGCTAATATAAACATTCCTGAGTCGAAGTCCGTCAAAAAGCTGAAAGCGCTTAAATTAGCGCCAGTTGAGGCGCTATTGGTGGAGGCGGCGGCCCTTCAAGATGTCAGCGTCGCTGAATCGCCTGTTGCTAAAAGCTCGGTCAAACGTGCGCCGCGCAAGAAGCCCATATTAAAAGTGCTAGTGATTGAAGTTGCGCCCGAAATCGTTGTTCTGAAAAAGCGCCCTCGCAAGCCGTCCATCAAGGCGCTGCCTGCGATGGATGTATTCGTAGAGGTAGCGGTATTGTCATCAGGTACGCCAGTTATGTCTGTTGAAGCTAATTCGTTAGAAAAGTCCGCTCGACGTAGTGTGCATGGTCCGCGAGCGTTGCGAAGTAATCGTGCTGCGCGTATGCAAGAAATTGCAGCGCAAAATTCTGTATTCGTATCATCACCAGCAGGTCTAGCGGTCGATGGTGCTGAATTTTCTGAACTAAATGGAAACAGCGACAACGTGGTGATCCCTACGGGCGCTCCACGTATTGAAAGCACTGAACGTATGTCACCACGTGCAGGTGGGCAGACTGAAGAATGGACTCCTGGTCGCGATAGCCTTAATGGTAATAATCTGAGCAGCACAAATTCGCGTTATCGTCAGCAGGCAAAAAAATCTCATACTCAGCAAGATCGTCCGGGCCAAAAGGGCCCGCAGGGTGCTTCGCGCATTGCCGACGCGGATGAGGTATTTTCTTTTGTGACATCGGAAAACTTCGATGAGCTGGTTGCAGGGGACGATGCTAGGGAACGTGTGGGTGGTCGCAATGCCCTACGAAAAAATGTACGTCGCGATTTGACGGCTGAAGATGACGCGCCGAAGCTACATAAAATTCTGGCAGACGTCGGTTTAGGTTCACGTCGCGATATGGAAGAGTTGATTATTGCTGGTCGTGTATCGGTAAATGGTGAGCCGGCCCACATAGGTCAACGGATTTTGCCTACAGATCAGGTGCGCATCAATGGTAAATTGCTACAACGCAAAATTTCGAAACGTCCACCGCGCGTTTTGGTATATCACAAGCCGTCAGGCGAGATTGTTAGCCACAACGATCCAGATGGTCGGCCATCCGTGTTTGATCACTTGCCAAATATGAAGGCAGCTAAATGGCTGGCTGTTGGTCGCCTTGACTTTAATACCGAAGGATTGTTATTGTTTACGAGCTCCGGCGATTTGGCTAATAAGCTGATGCATCCTCGCTACAGCATCGATCGTGAGTATGCAGTGCGGACGCTAGGAGAGTTGGAGCAGGGTATGCGTCAGAAATTGTTGGCTGGTGTTGAACTCGATGACGGTACCGCACAATTTTCAAAAATTGCGGATGGTGGTGGTGAAGGCATAAACAAATGGTATCGGGTGACAATTGGTGAAGGGCGTAACCGCGAAGTACGCCGTATGTTCGAGGCAATTGGCCTGACCGTTTCACGTCTGATCCGTACGCGTTATGGCGCAATGACGTTGCCACGTGGCCTTAAACGTGGTCGTTGGGAAGAGCTGAATGAGACCGTCGTGCGAGCGATGATGGTCGCCAACGGCTTGGAAAAAACAGCAGGACTAGGCGCTGGTAATAAGGGACGAGATGATTCCCGAGAGCGTGATCGCGAACCAAATGGCAATCGCGCCAGTATTAGCTATTCGCAAAATCCAAGTCAAGGATTTGGCAATAAATGGCTGGGACAAGGGCAAAGCTACGGACAGCCGCGTCAGAATCATGGGCGTGGGCCAAGTCAGGGTCAAGGTGGGCGTTCACAAAGTACACGCAGTCGTCAGCCGGATCCATTGCAAACTGCGCTCGGTTTTCCTGATGCCGGGCAGCCACGCAATAGTACACGTCCCGTTCGTGCTGGAGGCAGAGGGCCGGCTTTGAAAGGTCATCAAGGGCTGACCGGTGTACCACGCCGGCGTCGCGGTAGCACGGTTGAGAAATAGTTTCTATTTGGAAATCATTGCTTAGTTTTTTAAGCTACTTGGTAGCTGCGGTTGTTAAGATTGTTATTTCGTAACTGTTTACTTGCTATTTAGAAATTTTGGCACTAATAAAAGATGGTTTCCGCATTGCAGTAACCATGCTAATAGTTTATACTTTATAGCTTGACAAAATTCATTTCGCAATTATCAGTGAAAGACTGCTTCAAACAATTAATAAGAAGATGGGCTAATGCCCATTTTTTTTTTGCTAAACATTTGTTGCAGATTTTAACATGACGGTGTGCGTAATTATTTAATGGGGAGTCGCCTTGCAGTTGCTGGAACTGATTGAAAAAACCGTTGTGGGCATGGATTATGAGCTTGTAGAACTCGAAAAAGCCGCGAGTGGTTTGTTGCGTGTTTTTATCGACGTTGCCATGGAAAATGTACAACAAGATGCTATCACGATAGACGACTGCGAAAAAGTAACGCATCAGTTAATACATGTTTTTACCGTAGAAAATGTTGTGTACGAGCGGCTGGAAGTATCATCGCCAGGCCTGGATCGCCCGCTAAAAAAATCTCGTGACTATTCACGCTTTATTGGAAAAGAAGTGATTGTCAAGTTAATTTTTCCGATGCCAGGTGCTGCGCATCGAAAAACATTCCAAGGTATTTTAATGGCCCCGGATGGTGATAATCTGAAACTCGAATTTGAAGCAAATGATGGGTCGTCAGCGCTGCTTAATTTTACGTTCGCTGATGTTGACAAGGCACGCTTGGTGCCGCAGGTGAGTTTTAGGAGTCGCAAAGCATGAGTCGCGAAATTTTATTGTTGGTCGATGCGCTCGCGCATGAGAAAAATGTCGACCGAGACGTAGTGTTCGGCGCGCTCGAGCATGCACTGGGGCAGGCAACTAAGAAGCGTTATGAGGGTGACGTTGATATTCGCGTGTCGATTGATCGTGAAACTGGTGAATTCGAATCGTTTCGTCGTTGGCATATAGTGCCTGACGAAGCGGGCTTACAATTGCCTGATCAGGAAATTTTGCTTTTTGAAGCAAAAGAACAAATCGATGATATCGAAGTGGATGATCATATTGAAGAGCCAATTGAATCTGTTGAGTTTGGTCGCCGGTTTGCGCAGGATACTAAACAAGCCGTTCTACAACGTATTCGTGACGCGGAACGCGAACAAATTCTAGCCGACTTTTTGGGGCGTGGTGATTCATTAGTCACTGGTACTATCAAGCGTATGGAACGCGGTGATGCGATTGTCGAATCGGGCAAGATTGAAGCTCGCCTGCCACGCGACCAGACCATCCCAAAGGAAAACCTACGTATCGGTGACCGCGTCCGCGCTTTTATTCTCCGGATTGACCGGAATGCACGTGGTCCACAAGTTATTTTATCGCGTACTGCACCCGATTTTATCA
>JACMQE010000271.1 GCA_014377145.1 Glaciimonas sp.
TGCCGGTCTGGACTGGCAAATAATTGCAGCCGATCCGCGACAATAGTTGCAGTCAAATCAGGATTGGTATTTCCTAGTTGGACTTTCCCGCTCGTGCTCAGCGTGCCATTGCCGCCTTGGAATTCAAGTTTCTGTAATGCAATGATATTTTTTTCTAGCGTAATGTGGGCGATCCCATTGCGCAATTTTATTCCTTGATCGTACAGCGTCAATGCTAGATTATCGCCATTAACCGCACCTGAAAATGTTGGCTGCGCCAACTTGCCTGCCAGCCTCAGGTCCATCGTCAGGCTACCATCTAAACCAACTTGTGGCCCGATTAGTCGGCCTACAGTTTTCAATTGCGGAACGCTAGCTTTAATGGTGCCGGACAAAGCAGCATTATTGGCTATCGTCAGACGATTCCCCATGTGGATCAAACCAAGTTGCACTTGCGCGTTTGCTGATCCAATCCTCGCTGCCACCAATGCTGCATTCAAATTGACCTGAGTGCCTTGCAAATCAGTGCGTAAATGTAGTTCAGATAAACCTAGTGCAGTATCGCCGTGACCGGCATTGATACGAAGATCGCCGCTACGACGTTTGATCTCAAAAAATCCGCTAGCAATATCTGACAATCCAAGATTCCAGCTGCTATCGAGAATTAAGTTTGTTTTTAACGACGGAATATTACCAGTAAACACATGAATCAACTCCAGTATGGTATTCACTTTCAGGCCATTGATGGCACCAGCTGACTGTATCCGATCATGGTCGATCTTCAAACTTTTCAGGTCAATAACGGCATCGGAAATCATCAAGCGCGTAGCGCCTAGCACGACTTTATCTGCCGCTACGCTAATCAATAACGGCGTTTCCAATACGATGCGCGGAACACCCTGATTTTTTAACGCACTTAACGTACCCTGCCATCCATAGCCAGTCGCGCTATCAATCAACTTTCCCTGTGCAGCCAAGGTCAGTGCCAAAGATTTTTCACGCACATTGCCGACACTTTCAAGATATAACGCATGGCTATCGAAAGTACCACCTAGATTCGCATTTAACTTTGTCAGCGCAATGCCTGGGCTGTGATAACCACGCGCTTCGATGCTAAGTTGCAGACGGTTGGCGGCGGCGGATAACTTAGCACTGAGGTCAGTTTGAATGTCAGCTAAGCCAGATAAACTATCGATTTGATACGATCCAAAAGCTAATTTTTTAGCGCTGTAGCTGGCCTTCAAGGTGGGACGTTGCATGCTACCTGTCACTTGTCCATCCAGATGCAGCGCACCGGACAAACCGAAACCAGGTCTTTGCAATTGGGCGGCATCAATGTTGATGTTAAGACGATCGCCGCTGGCACCGAAACTGCCATTTAGTTGTATATTATTCCCTGCCATGGACAAATGGGCATCACTTGGTAATAGTCTCTTCCCCAATATATTAATATTGCCGTTGCCGGTCATTGGGAGGTTGGCATAAACACTGTCGAGAACATTGAACTTCAGCTTTAGAGCAAGCGCAGGCGTTAACTTTCCTACGGCATTGATGTCCATATTAATGTAGGTTGAAGCAGGCTTCGACACGGTATCGGATTTGTTTGACGTGGTACCATCCGGATAAGCAATTTTTAGCCATAAAGCGGGATCAACATTCCTTAACTTTCCCTTGAGCGAAAACGCCATTTCGCCCACTCTGATAATATTTCCACTTGTTTCTAGCAGCGCGGAGCCAGTGGTCAATTGCAAAAGGCGAAGAGTGATTTTTTTAGGATCCAGCACCGCCTCCAATTTTGCTAAGAAATTTTTATCAGCAAGTTTCAACGTGATTTCTTGCGTATCTGGCGTTAGCGTGAGTTTGACGGGGCCTCGCAATTGTGTCGGCTGTAACTGCCCGTGCAATGCATGCAAATCAAGCCCGGCAACCTCGAGGTTAAACTTACTGACATTTTTTTCTTTACCACCAATATAGTATTCTCCGGCCCCACTGATGGTGCCGTTATTGACTAGTTTTATCTGCAAACTGGAAAGTTGTTGATTCTTTGCGTCAAGACGTAATTCGGCGTGGGCAGAAATCAGCGGTAAGCGATCTTTATCTATTCCGCCGGGAATAGCGTTGGTGATGTGTAAGGGGCCGCTTACTGCCAGCGTGCTGAGATCGACATTGTGAGTGACTTTATTGTCGGCAGGGTTGGTCGTTAGGAGCGATGAAATCGGTACTAAATCGGCCTGAATATTCATGTCAGCAAAAGGTGCACCGGGGCTGAATAATTTTGGATTTAGATGGCTGGCGCTGAGTTGTATGCGCTGAAAGGGAATCGGTGCGAAAGGGGTAGCGGCAATATTTGCAATGGCGCATAGTTTGTTGCCATTGCCATTGCCATTGATGGCGAGGTTCAAGGCCGACAACGTGCCGGATACCTTAGCATCAATTTGATATTTTTCCTGTGCGTAAGCACTTTGTAATTCAGCACCACCGCTGATTGCAAATGGGGCTTCTCCTTGTAAATGGAGAGTGGCATTTACACTACCGAACGCGCTATCCAGTCGTTCGACTACCAGTTTGTGCTGGATGCGATCAGATTGTCCGTGCAAAACCAGATTACGCAGTTCGGTGGTATTCCGTCCTTGCCGCATGACCAATTTATCGAGTGTAATATTTTCTAGCGACAATGCCAACGGTAAGGTCAGGTCGGTTGGCAAAGTCATCGGCTCAGACGGTTTTGGTTTTGTCCACGCCTCCACAGTGCCGAAGTGCAGATGGCTTACGCTGAATTTTAGGGGGGAGAACGTCAGTTGCCAGCTTGCATCGATTTTATCGACTAAAAATTGCTGAGTTGCATCGCGATAGACGACATTTTTCAGGCGCGCGCCTTGTGTCAAGGTGCCGCCAGTCAGTTCTCCGCTTAGCTGTTGTTGCGATAACCAAACCGCCGATTTCCAGATGAATTTGGTCCCTGATTCAAAGCTAATACCAATTAACACCGCGACGACTAACAATGTGGCGATCAGCATCGGCGTCAAGATGACTGACAGCATTCTGGGAAAAAAATGCGCACCGCCAACATCACGCGTGCTCTTTGGCGGGAGGAGCGGGTCAGGTGCAGGGGGGTGCTTGGATGGTGGTACGGTTGCTTTGGTCATGCGTTATGTATTGACTTTGTTGTGAGAATAGATAAATGTGAATATAGGCAACGCTGCGCCTCAGCAATACCATCGCTATCATTGTTATAGCGGCCACGTTCAAAAAGCGATGCCTAATGAAATATGGGGTTGGATGCGTTTGTCCTGTACCCCATACGCTAAGTCGAGGTTGATCGGACCGACCGGGCTGTGCCAGCGCACGCCAAAGCCGGTACCCACCTTAATTTCTTTATTGACCCAGCCATCGGTTGCGATACCGATATCGTAAAAAACCGCTCCGCCCCATGTTTGATTGAACCAATGCTGATATTCAGCGCTGGCGGTCATAAGGTATTTAGTCGGATAGAAGGTGCCGTTTTGTGTATTGCCAATTCCCAAATAGCTATATCCACGCACGGATTCGTTACCACCGGCCCGGAACAATAGCGATGCAGGGACTTCGGCACCAGCTCCTTTGGTAAATACTCCACCGCCCTCTACCCGGAAAATCATGATGTCGTGCTTAGCAACAGGGACGTATCGTTTGTACCGTAGGTAAGCACGAAAAAAACTCTGATCGGTCATCAGGCCTTTTAAAGCCACCCCGGTTTGAACCGAGAATATATCGCCTTCGGTCGGAAAAATCTGATCATCGACATCCCGCCGGGTCCAGCTAAATCCGGGCACGAATGCTTGATGTTGGCCAGGTAAGATGAAAGTACCAGGAGGCAATACTGCGCCGTCGGTTTGCTGAAGGGAATCAAGATAATAATCGAGCGTCAGAGCAGTGTCATAGTTTTCCAGTGCACGCGCACGCCTTAACCCGATCCGCTGACTGCGCAGGTCCGCCCCTTCCAGCGTTGTCCGCTCATACGAGGTATTGATACCGTTGACGAAGCCGCGCTGGTCGGGCGGCATATTTAATTCTAACGACCCAAACTGCCGCCGCTGTTCAATTTTGGCCTGAGTGTCAAACACCCAGCCTTTTCCAAATACATTATAATTCGAGTAACGTCCCTGCACCTGCGCCCCGGTATCTGTACCATAGCCGACACCGGCACGAACGCGTTGCGATGGAAATTCAGTGACTTGTACTTTTACTGGTGTGAGCGACGGATGGGTAGGATCGTCGTCAATCCCAACAATAACATTGCCAAAGTATCCAGTACTTTGGATCTGGCGTTGCAAGTACAGTAGCCGATCGAGGTCGTAATTTTCACCGACGTTGAGCGGATTGACGTTTTCAATAATGCTCTTCGGATAGCGCTTGATCCCGCTAATCTCTAACGGACCTAAGGTAAACGATGGTCCACTATCGTACTGCACTGATAACTGGGCGTCATTGTTATCCGGTTCAATTCTGGCTTCAGATTGGACAATCTTGGCTGAGGGAAATCCTTTATATTGCAAAAGCTGCAAGCTATATTCTTTGGCGGCATCCCAGTCACTTTGACGAAATGGCTGCCCGGCAGGTAAACGCCAGTTGCGTTGCAGTCGGCCTCTTCTTCCTGGCACTTCTGTCACCACTCTACCTTTCACATCAAGGGTTGCGCGCGACACCATGGTGCGCCGATGCGCATCTACTTTCAGATGGATGACTTTGATCTTACCTGGAGCAACGGTAACTTTAGTGGTAGGTAAAAAATACCCCTCGGTTGAGGTAAGTTGTGCGACTTGATCATTGACTGTATCTAGCATGAACTTTAATTGATCGTCGCTCACATCGTCATGATCTTTGTAGTGGACCAGATCTAGATGTTCTTTTAATATTGCATTGATTTCTTTCGGTGCGTCAATTTCGACCTTATACGCGGCAAAAGCCTTAGTCGTTTGTACAGAAAGTAGTCCAAAAATAATTCCGTAGAGTAGTTGAGCTAACCAGAATCCAAGTTTGTGTCGGCATGCGGTCATACGCAACAGTCCAGAGTTAAATGCCGGATCGACGTCACCTTGGCCTGAGAGTTTTGACGTAAAAATGGTATGAACATAGATTTTCAAGGCTAGACCAAAACAAGGGTGGCGTCACTGGCGGTGTATGTAAGGTTACGTAGATCACTGGCTATGTTGGTGCCTACCGCAATTAGTATATCCACCGGCATTGGACAAAGCACTTAACTCGGCGTTCATCAATATAAGGAAAGCTGGTTTCTGGAGCGGATAAAAGGCTGAAAAGTTAACTTTATCTGATATTAAGCAGCGCCAATGCATTCTGGATTTGAATATTCACACGCTTACGAAACGCAACTTTTTTTATGTATTTAGGATTTATCCAGGATGGGTCATGGCAGAAGGCTGAACCCATTCCGTAAATTCCTGCTCGGTAACATAGCCAAGCGTCAATGCAGCCTCTTTCAATGTACTACCATCATGATGTGCGGACTTGGCAATTTGCGCGGCCTTATCGTAGCCGATATGCGGCGCCAGAGCAGTCACCAGCATCAGCGAACGCGCCATTAACTCTGCGATGCGATCTTCATTTGCACCAATACCAACCGCGCAATGATGGTCAAAACTAGCCATACCGTCTGTCAACAAACGCACACTTTGTAAAAAATTATGCGCGATGAGAGGTTTAAACACATTGAGTTCGAAGTTGCCGGAGGCACCGCCGAAGTTAATAGCAACATCATTGCCAAAAACCTGACAACA
>JACMQE010000272.1 GCA_014377145.1 Glaciimonas sp.
AGCAAGCCACACACCAGGCACAGCCTGAATAATCGGGGAAGGGGCATACACAAAAATCACGTCGAAGTGCTGCTTTCGCAACAACCATGGACCCAGCACACAAGCACTCAAGACAAAAGAAATATAGTTCAATGCCAGGCCAATAGCGCCGCCACTCCCCCGCGGCACTAACGGAACACGATAAATGTCGTAACCCAATTTATGCTGCTGAAGCCCGAAACCGCCAATATGATAGCCACCAAATACTTTTCCTTGCGGATAGTTGGGCTGACCCGTCAAGACAGTGATATGACATCCTTGACCCTGAAGTGAGTCCACAACTTCATTGATACAGAATGTTTCGGGCCAATAATATTGACTCAGCACTAAGACTTTCATGAAAAAATGTCTTTTCCAAACTTTTCAGCCGAATGGTATTCAGCTGTTAGCGGGTATTCACCATCTATAAAACGCGAAACAGCCATCGCAATAGAACGGGGGGAATCAGGATCGAAAGTTTGGCTAGGGATACATACATCTCGAACGAAATCACGCTCCGACGCCAAAATTGGAATGCCTAAGGCACGAGCCTCAAGCAGGGGCAAACCAAATGTTTCAGCTCGTGACGGAAATATCAATGCCGATGATTTTCTCAGCTGATTTAATACTTCATCTCGGGATAACCAGCCCAAATTTACTATAGCCATCTTCACATCGCCATTGAGCTGTGCACGCGTCTTTATTTGTTCTATTTCGTCTAATCGTAAAGTAAGAATTAATACCGGGTTTCGTTTTTTTTCAGCAAGTATCTCCCATGCTTTCAACAGATTTTCGTGGTTCTTATGCCCAACTGCATCAGCGGGGTAAAAAAACGTGTACTGTGCAGCATCCTCACTGGATCGTGGCACTACCACGGGAAGCAATGAAAGACGCTCAGCAAGCTCGTCATCAACGAGTGGCGCCACCTTTACGAAAGCTCTCGGATACAGCGTGCGCATGGCCTCTTGCATACCCACTGTTTGAACCCAAATCTCATCGCAATTTTTAACACCTAACCTAAACCATAAACGTTCAATTTTGATCCGAAATGCAGTAAGCCATGAGTATCGAATACCACGGTGAGCCCCAACAAAATGTGGCGCCTGAACAAAAACTATGACTCGTCCTTTTGGCCTAATCAAAGGTGGAAGGCTATTAAAACATAATAAGGTGTCGCCATGCAAAGTCATGCAACCTAATCTACATATAGCCAATATCCTGGCAGTGAAACTTTTTCGTATGTTGTTTACCTTTACATTTGGCAAAATCAAAGATTTGACAACAATACAACGCGAATCAAGTGAAACCATTTTTAGTGAGCCATTTAAGCCTTTGATAAGTGCACTTAGTAGCACTAAACCACCACCAGCGTGTATACCAAAAGCACTCAATAGTATCTTCTTGTCAACGGAGTCATCTCGTTGATATTCATTAACCATTAAAATAATTTAAATAGATTTGATATTTTCGGATTCATTCTATCATTTTATCATAAACAATTTTCAACGACTAGTGGAAAAAAAAGATAAATGTTTCTGAAGGAAAATACTTATTAGTAAAATAAAGAAAGCAGAAAAAGTCTCACCTGTCTGAAAAATTTGATTGTTTGCAGGAATATAGTAAAAAAGTATAATTAAAAGATAAGACAAAATTATCCATCGTGGTGCCAAACTTACTAAAGCACTGCCCCAACTTAATGAAAATAGATAAGAAAGAGTCGCCAAAACAAATAGCGCACCTATAAATCCAAAATCAGATGCTAGCCATGGATAAATAGAATGCCAAAGGGACAGCATACCCCACCCGGTTTTGACCTCCAACAGACCCGGGATGGAAGTAGTCGTAAATTTGTTTGTATCAAAAAATACATCTGCATTCCTAGCTAAAAATATTGAGTGGCCAAAACCAAAAGTACTACTATGATCCAGATCAAAACTCATCGATAGGGCGTAATATCCTTGCCCAATATATCTAGTTAATGATTGATAAATAATTATCAAGTCATTTGAAAGGAATTCAAAAGCTATATTTGATGTGTTTGCCGTAATAATATCAAGCCCGGTATTAAAAATACCCTGCTCTCCAACACCACCTTCGCGCTGGACTTGTCCCATTCCAAAAAGATACATGAATGTAATGAACGATACAACTAGTCCAATAATACCAATGTATCTATGAATTTTAAGTCGCAGGACACCTGCGGATGTGCCCAAATAGATCAACCAAGGCAGAGTGATCAAAAAATCTGCAAGCCCCTTATTTGTTCCAGTAGCTAGATAAATGCTGAGGTTAAAAGATATGGCGAAGAGGGAAAAAAATCTAACCTTTCTAGACAAACGTGACCAATAAACTATGACCAAAGGGTAGATGCCAACAAGCAGGTGCGAAAATAAAATACGAAAATACTCCACAAAGACAAAAGCATTACCGTTTTCAAGCCTTTGGAAGTTCTGGTTATATACAGTGCCTGGGTCCACAAGTCCAGCAACTATATCGGGCAACACACTACCAGTTCGTGACAAAGATGTCGGGATTAACAATATAAACGTAACGATTAATGCTCGTCTTAAAAAAACAATACCTAAAATAATATTTTCATTTTTAACTGCGGTGTTGTCAATGTCATACTTCAGGCGAATTTTGCGCCACGCAGAAAAATAGCCCAATCCAATAAATACTTGCGCAGCAACTAGATAAGTACCTAAGAGAACGGGTGAATCGACATTCCAAGGCCACGGCCCAAAAAAGAAAAAAAAGATAGTTAGGGCAAGATAGAATTCAAAAAAAATTAAAGGGGCTAGCCATTTTGCTCTCAGTGTATTTAGGTCCACGTTCAAGCCTCAGCCTTTGATGAAGGAGCGAAAAGTCGACAAAGCAATACGTGCGGGTTTGCTCACAACGTTGCGAAAAATTCTAGCTTTTACGCTGACGTCGCTTAGGGAAGAATGCAGACGACATGCTTCTTTGTATAGCTCTTTGCCGCGTTTAAACTGACCAGCCCGGAAACAGTTTCGGGCCAACACTAATTGAGCATAACCATAGGCTTCTGATTTGCGAGCCGCAATTTCGGAAGGGATTGATGCTGCCTCAAAATATTGATCAAGAACCCAAAGGTACTCCCTACCAACTTGCTCAGAGACATCTTTATACGAGATCGAATCCGGATGCATCCGGTAACCTGCCAAGACATCACGGCAGAACTCAAAACGGCCATATGTTGCCAATCGAATCCAGAATTCACGATCGGGAGCCAATTTTAATTCTGCTTTCCATCCGCCAGCAGTATTGAAGGCGGCTCGCCTGAACAAAGCTCCGGGCCCGATATGGCATTCCTGCCGGACAACTAGCTCCGCCAGATCGAATGGACGACATACATTTTTCTTCACAATGCGCGACTTGTGATCAATGACATCAGCATCTGGATATGCGCATACGATAAAATTATCATTTTCCAGGATTTCAACTAGTTTGCGAATGGCGCCTGGGTAAAGGATATCATCCGAACTCAAATAGCCGAGGATAGAGCCGTTAGATATTTCCCAACCCTTGTTTAGCGTCCGAGCTTGGCCAATATTATCATGCCGCTCGCTGCGAATACTGTTTTTGTAACGTCTCAATATATCAGGCGTCGTATCAGTAGAACCGTCATCAATTACTATGTATTCGATATTTGGGTAATCCTGAGTCAAAACACTATCAATCGTTTCGGCTAAATACTCAGCTTGGTTATATGTTGGCGTGATGATGCTGACGCGCGGGAGGTTTTGCATTAAGTTTAATTATTTAATATTTTAAGTCTATGCACAACAAAAATCAAGCACGGCTCTCGCGATATGTTTTCCATGGTTCTAGTGACGTTATTGCCAATATGCAAATGAGCAGGACAACCCAAAGCGCGCGCATTGCCATCGGCTGAAAAAGCACACCAGCAAAGCCTGCAAAAGCAAGGAGTCCGAAACCAAATACCTTGAGGTTCAAAAAAGTCTTCACGGAACGCCCTAAAAGTGGATTACATAAAACGAACATCAGCAGCGTATCAAGCACCATGCGCAATAACCACGCAACAGCTGCCCCCAGCGCGCCGTACGTTAGGGTTAGCCACCACAAAGCCGCAATAAAGAATGGCAACTCAACTAGGTGTGCCAAAGCAGTAAGTCGGGCGGCACCTGCACTTTGAATTAGGGTAAAAGGAACATGCGCTAGGCAATTAATGAGAATGCCAATAGCAAAGATTTGAAGCAGTGTGGCACTGTGATCGGCAAACCCAGGATTAATCCATACAGCAAGCAGCTCGTTAGCAAAAAGTGTGAGCGCCACGGTCACTGGGAGCAATGCCAAAAATAGCCAGTGCACTGCCTTCTTAAACAAGACCCAGGTTTGCTCATCACGCCGCGCTATTTGAGCCGCAAATGCAGGAAAAAGTACTGCCGTCAAAGCTCCGGGGATGATCCATAGCTTGGTTGTTAGCTCCTGCGGCGTAGCGTAATAAGTTACGGCGCTGGCAGAAACAATGGCACCAATTACAAAGCGGTCAACATAACCCATGAAAGGGCTGATGATGTTACTCACTGTCAGCCAACCACCTGAAACGCAAAGAGGTTTTACCAAATCGCTCAGCCAAATAAGCGCACTACACTCCCTCGGCAAAACACGCCATGCGCAATAAGCATGCACCCCACAGGCAACCACGCGCCCGGCAACCAGTGCCCAGGCGATGTTATCCAAGCGAGGTCCGCCCCCGTAAAGCACCACCACCACAGGGCCCAAAAAAGTAAACAACCCCATGGGCAAACGAATCAGGTTAACGATACCGAATGCGTGGCGCGCTTCCAAAATGCCGCGAAAACCCGAAGTCAGCACAA
>JACMQE010000273.1 GCA_014377145.1 Glaciimonas sp.
ATCATGTCGAGTTACGGGCGAAAAAGCCCGGTGCCCGAGCAGTAACTCATCCAAACAAATGAGAACAAGGCTGCAACATATGGGGGAAAGACTAACAAAGCTGATTCTTCTGGCAATCATGCTTCTCGCCCTGGCACCTTTCGGATCGCCGGATGTCAAACTGGACAACCTTGGTGACCTGAACGTGGATGTTGCGTTTCAGCTAGCCCTGCCGTATTTCCTTGAACAGCGCCTCCAGTTTGGCGAGCAGGTGGTTTTTACCTATGGCCCGTGGGGCATTTTAATGTCTGCTTTTACCGGGGCAACCTGGCATGTTGCTGCATTGCTGTTCCGGATTGCTCTGGTCGTAGGTGTTTTTCTGGCCTTGTGCGTCCTTGCTGACCGGTACAGTGACCGTAATAGTCGTATCGTTACTTGGGGCGGCGCAATTGCACTGGTACTGTTGTGGATCACGGGGCACCGGGATTCCTATTTTCTGTTTCCAGCTTTACTGGTGGCCTATCAGCGTTTAGCAGTAGCCATTGTTGCTGATGGGGACGCTGCATTGCCAACCCGACGGGCGGAGCATCTGTTTTGGATTGCATTGAGTCTGATGTCGGGATGGGCAGCACTTGCCAAGTTCAACATTTTTGCTGTTTCCACCGTAGCTTACTTGTTGATACTGGCCGATGATGTGAATCGCAGGCGCTGGCCGGTGCTGCCCTTTTCGTTTGCCACGGCGGTTTTAATAGCTTGGCTGGGTGCTGGACAGAGTCTTGCCAATCTGCCGCTCTGGGTATTGCGCTGCCTGGACTTATCCAATGGTTATGCAGATGCGATGTCCAAGGGTTTTTTTATCCCCTACGGCGCTGGACAGGTGGCCGTTTACTACGGCGCTGTGGCGTTAATAATTCTTACCGCGTTTGCCGCAGCAGCCCTACACCGTTGGAAGCTTCCAGCATTGCTTTCATTATTATTCACCTTGTTTTTGTGTGCAGTGGCTATCAAGCACGGGATTGGCGGCAACCAGTTGGAGCAGTCGTTGGCATTGCTGGCTGCGGTTTTGTGGTTCGTGAGCCAACTCTTGGTCATTCCGAAAGCACAAGGCGGTGAACAAGATATGCCCCTCTGGGGACGTTTCGGGCTGGCGACCGCGTTAACGGCGGTGCTGTTTATGGTTATGGTCGCAGCCGGCGTTAATTTTCCGATACGTAGTCCCAAGGATGCCTTGGCCGACATGCGAAGCAATGCGTCTCTGCTAGTACGCGTCCTGCGCGGCAATTCCACCGATCGCTGGGATGAAATGCTGGCGAAGGCTCACCGGTTCTGGCAGCCGGTGAATGTGTCAAGTAGTCAGACCATCGATGTGTATCCGCAACACACCGGCGTAGTGATTGGACGTGAAGGATTGCGCTACTCCCCACGACCGGCATTTCTCTCGTTGAACGCGCACACCTTTACGCTAGCCATGCTCAATGCGGGTCATCTCGAAGAAAGCACGGCGCCGGATCTCATTCTTTTTCAGGTGCTGCCCAGAGAGCGCAGCGTAAACAATCGCCATCCGGCGCTCGCCGATGGCCCCTCCTGGCCGCTCCTGCTTTCACGCTATGCGCCAGAGAATGCCGGCGATGAGTTTCTGCTGCTGAAGAAGAGACCGCAGCCATTGCGCATTGAGCGCAAAATACTTCTGGACGCGAACCTGCAGTTGGGTGAGCTTGTCGTTTTACCGCCGCAAAGTGTAGGCGATCTGCTCTGGGCCGAGGTCGAAATATCTCGTAGTCCAGTCGGTAACATCATCCATACGTTTTACAAATCCCCGCACGTACTCCTTGAAAGCAGAATTGAGGGCAATAAAAAACATGTGTTTCAGATCGTTCCTGAGCTTGGCAAAGCCGGTTTCCTTATATCGCCACTAGTGGAGAGCAATGAGGCATTTACTAAACTCTACAGCCGGGAGGAGGGAAGTATTGTGAAATCGATCGCATTTTCGTCATCCGAAGCCCCGGAAACTTTTTGGAAAAAAACTATAGCACTTAAAATATTTTCCTTAAGAATCAACGCCAAGATTTAAGAAAATGTACGAAAGGTTTTGAAAAAGGCGCAACCATAGATTGGCAGTAAAAAGGATGAAAAATAGTGATAGCAGTAAGAAAAAAAGGATTGGTCTATTTAAATAGAAAGGCAGAGGGAATTAAGCCTGTTCAAAGGTTTATTGATTCCTATAAAAATTTCGATCCCGGAGTAAAGCACGAGTTCATTACGATATACAAGGGTTTTGGTGCTGCCGAGAAAGCTATTGCAGAGAGTTTTTTCAATGGTATCGAACACCGACAAATAGTAGTCGATGATGAGATGACTGATATCGACGCATACCTTATTGCAGCAGAATCATTTCCTGATATTGATGCATTTTGTTTTCTGAACACATTCAGTGAAATCGTTTGCAATAATTGGCTCGTGATTCTATATGATGCTCTTTCCTCCGAAAATGTAGGTATTGCCGGCGCAACTGCGTCTTATGAATCTTTATTAAATTCAAATAAATTGATTTCTAAGGTGCTTTGGCTGGCGGGCGGTGTTTTAAAGTATGAAAAGAAATTGCACCTTCAGTATGAATCTATTATTAAAAGGCATTATCCAAATTGGATCCGGTGGGGGGTGGCGTCGCGATTCTTACCTATTCTGCGTAACAAAACAAGTGATAATAATTATTTGAATATGTATGACGCCATGTTCGAGGAGTATTGGGGCTCGCTTACCAAGCATAATGGTGCGTATGAATTTCTTATTGGTTATCCACCATTTCCGAATCCGCATATACGAAGCAACGGTTTTGTTATTAGGAGGCGTCATTTGCTCCCCTTTTTTGATAAGAGCAGGCGTATGAGTAAAAATGAATCCTATTTGTTCGAAAGTGGTGCAAAAAGCCTAACTCGGCAATTAATCAAAAGCCAATTGAGGGCCGTAGTTGTAAACAGCGCTGGTAATATATATGATGTTGAGGAGTGGCCTCGCAGTCAGACTTTCAGGCTAGATATCCAACAGGGGCTCTTGGTACAAGATAATCAAACACGAAGTTTCCAAAAACTTAATTCAGCAGAAAAAGATGTTAATGAATTCATGAGTTGGGGTGACTCATCCAGAAAAATATCGGACCGAGTTTTTACTTTTGGCATCCCATTTGACATAGAAAATAAATTAATATAAATGAAGGAGTTTTATTTTGAAAGCAATCATATTGGCGGGAGGCCTGGGTACCCGCATCAGTGAAGAGTCTCATCTGAGACCCAAGCCAATGATTGAAATTGGTGGAAAACCAATTCTTTGGCACATCATGAAAATGTACTCTCATCATGGGGTTGATGAGTTTGTGATTTGTCTGGGATACAAAGGATACATGATCAAAGAGTATTTTTCAAATTACTTTTTGCACATGTCTGATGTCACATTTTCAATGCGCGATAACAAAATGGAGATTCATCAGAAGTTCGCGGAACCATGGCAAGTAACCTTGGTGGATACGGGCGAGGATACCATGACGGGTGGTCGCCTTAAGCGCGTGGCGTCGTACATTCAAAACGAGACCTTTTGTTTTACTTATGGAGATGGTGTTTCTGATATTGATATTACTGACTTGATTGCTCATCACAAAAGGTCTGGCCGACAGGCTACAGTCACCGCAATTCAGCCGCCCGGTCGCTACGGTGCGCTTGACATTGAAAACGGCTCGGTTCAGCACTTTCAGGAAAAACCCGCTGGTGATGGTGCTTGGATTAATGGTGGTTTTTTCGTCCTGGAACCTAGTGTGCTCGACTACATCGATGGCGATGACACGGTTTGGGAGCAGCAGCCATTGAGGAAGTTGGCCGCCAGCGGGCAACTTTCTGCTTACCAGCACGGGGGTTTCTGGCAAGCGATGGATACGCTACGCGAGAAGAACCATCTCGAAGAACTTTGGTCGTCAGGTAAAGCACCCTGGAAGACGTGGAAATGATATTTGGTAATGCCTATAGAAATAGAAGCGTCCTGGTGACCGGGCATACCGGCTTCAAGGGAAGTTGGTTGGTGCTTTGGTTGCAGATGATGGGCGCAAAAGTGACGGGTATTTCGCTACCACCCGAAACTTTGCCCAATCATTGGGGCCTGCTTGGGCTTGACGTTGAGTCACATTACATTGACATTCGCAATGAAGAATTGATCCGGCAAAAAATTGTAGAGACTAAGCCGGAGATAGTCTTTCATTTAGCTGCGCAACCCTTAGTTCGCCGTTCTTACCGTAAGCCCTTAGAGACCTGGGCCACGAATGTAATGGGTACAGCAAACGTACTCGATGCCTGCCGCCAGGTTGAAGAATTGGCAGCGATTGTCGTTGTCACCACCGACAAGTGTTATGAAAACAAAGAATGGGTTTGGGGGTATCGAGAGATTGATCCCTTAGGGGGGCATGATCCATACAGTGCTTCCAAGGGCGGTAGTGAGCTGGTTGCAGGCAGTTATCGCCGTTCATTTTTCAACGCACCCTCCAGTCCGTTGTTAGCAACAGCGCGTGCCGGGAATGTGATTGGTGGCGGCGATTGGTCTGAGGATCGACTGATTCCTGACCTGGTTCGTTCTGTAGAGGCCGGAAAGTCCTTGGAAATTCGTTCACCCAATGCGACCCGGCCTTGGCAGCATGTGTTGGAATGTCTCTCCGGTTACCTAATGCTTGGCCAGAAATTGCTGGAAGGAAACAAAACCTGTGCGGATGCCTGGAACTTTGGCCCGGATCGAGAAGGTAATCGCCAGGTAAAGCAGGTACTGGCCGCATTAAAGGCAGATTGGCCGAGTGTTGAATGGAACTGTAGCGAGACGCCTCAGCCACACGAAGCTCAATTGCTGCATCTGGATAGTGGTAAAGCAAGGGAAATACTCTCTTGGCGTCCAGTCTGGTCATTTGATGAGAGCGTTGAAGCGACTGCCGACTGGTATCGGGCATGGTTAGACCGCAAAGCTGTTATCAGCCTTGAGCAATTACACCGCTACATCAATTTTGCCGAGAAGCGTGGATTGACCTGGGCAGGGGAGAAGGGGGCATGAATCTGGTTAAAACCAATATATCCGGGGCTTGGCTCATTGAGAGCACAGCTTTTCAGGATAATCGCGGAGCCTTCTCACGACTGTTTTGTGCACGGGAATTAGATGGAATACTGGGCTTGAGGAACATTGTTCAGATTAATCAATCCATGACCCGTAGCGTTGGCGCAGTGAGAGGGCTTCACTACCAACAAGCTCCTCATGCTGAAATGAAGATAGTCCGATGCCTCAAAGGTCGTGTGTATGACGTGGTGGTTGATCTACGCCATGAGTCGTCCACGTTCTTGAAATGGACTGCAGCCGAACTAACTCCGGAAAACCGGCTTGCTTTGGTGATACCTGAAGGGTGTGCTCACGGTTTTCAGGTGTTAGAAGAGGATAGTGAATTACTTTACCTGCATACGGCGTTCTACACGCCGGCCGCAGAAGGCGTTGTCCGATTTGATGACCCAAAAATCGGTATTGATTGGCCGCTGGCACCCAGTGACCTATCAGCAAGAGATCTGAATCAGCCACATCTAAAAGAAGACTTTAAGGGACTAGTTTTATGAAATGCCGTCATTGCCATACAGAGTTGAAGCATGTTTTTCTTGATCTTGGATATGCTCCCCCTTCGAATGCCTACCTGTCCAAGGAGGCTTTGCGTGCACCAGAGACAACATTTCCGCTGAAGTTATATGTATGCGACCAATGTTGGCTTGTTCAAACCGAAGATTACGCCGAGGCGGATGAACTGTTCTCTGGAGATTACGCCTACTTTTCCTCCACCTCTCAGAGTTGGCTGAAGCATGCGACCCGTTATTCGGAAGAGATTACTAAACGTTTGGGATTGACGAAAAATAGTTTTGTCATCGAGGTGGCTTCCAATGACGGGTATCTGCTTAAAAACTTTGTGGCTGCAGGTATCCCATGTCTTGGCGTGGAGCCAACGGACAGTACGGCGGACGCATCGGAAAAAATTGGTGTACCGGTGTTGCGCAAATTCTTTGGTGTAGGTACTGCCGCGGCTTTGGCTGATGGTGGAAAGCGTGCTGATCTGATCTGTGGGAACAATGTCTACGCACACGTCCCAGACATTAATGACTTTACGCAGGGCCTTCGTATCGCCTTGAAAGAAGGGGGTACAGTTAATCTGGAATTCCCACATTTGATGCGTCTAATTGAGCAAAACCAGTTTGACACGGTCTATCATGAGCACTTTTCTTATCTTTCACTGACTTCTGTTTCCCGTATATTTGCTCGGGCCGGATTGCGGGTGTTTGATATTGAAGAGCTAACTACCCATGGCGGCAGTCTTCGCATCTATGGGTGTCACGACAATGATCCGAGGGTCACGGAGCCGGTTGTGTTGACCATGCTCGAAAGAGAAAAAGCCTTTGGACTGCAAGATCTCAGCGTGTACCAAGGGTTTCAGCAGAAAGCAGATAAAGTCAAAAATGACTTTCTTGCTTTTCTGATCGAGCAAAAACGTGCGGGTAAATCTGTTGGCGCTTATGGCGCTGCCGCAAAGGGAAATACCCTGATCAATTATGCTGGTGTAAAGAACGATCTGATCGATTTTGTTTGTGATGCGGCGCCTTCAAAACAGGGCAAGTTCATGCCCGGAAGCCACATCCCAATTCTTCCTCCCGCAGAGCTTGCCAAACGTAAGCCTGACTGGGTGATTATCTTGCCATGGAATATTGCTGACGAGGTTGTCCAGCAACAGAAACAAGTACTATCATGGGGAGGGAAGTTTGTCATTGCTGTGCCTGAGCTGAAAGTTCTTGCATGAAGGTAATGGTTACTGGGGCCACGGGTTTCGTGGGGCGGCATGTGGTCAACGCTTTGCTTGCGCGTGGGCATTCCGTTGTTGCAATTGCTCGTGATCTCAAACGGGCGCAGGAAATGCCATGGTTTGATCGTGTCGAGTTCATCCAGTGCGATTTACACGAAAATTTTCAACCTCTTTTACAGACCGAGTGCCTGCCCAACGCAATCATGCATCTCGCATGGCCAGGCCTTCCGAACTATCGGGACTTTTTTCACATTAGCAAAAACTTGCCTGCTGACCTGTCTTTTTTGGAAGCGGCTGTTAAGTCAGGGGTGCCTCATTTATTAGTCGCAGGCACATGCCTTGAGTACGGTATGCAATATGGCCCATTGACTGAGGAGATGGAAACCGCCCCTACGACGCCATATGGTTTTGCCAAAGATGCTTTACGTAAGGCGCTTCAATTGCTGCAGAGGGAAAGACCATTCGCGTTGCAATGGATGCGTCTTTTCTATATGTATGGTGAAGGACAAAATAAAAATAGTCTTCTGGCTCAGTTAGATCGCGCGATTGAAGAGGGGCAAGCTGTTTTTAATATGTCTGCAGGAGATCAATTGCGTGACTATTTGCCAATTCAAGAGGTGGCAGAGAACTTTGTTTTTACGCTTGAGAACCCTCAGATCGAAGGAGTAATAAACTGTTGTAATGGAAGTCCAATTTCAGTTTTTGATCTCGTGGAGCAACGATGCCACACCAGAGCTAGTAAAATTAAATTAAATAGAGGTTATTACCCCTATCCAGACTATGAACCACTGGCGTTTTGGGGCGTTCCTTCAAAGTTGGCTGTCTTTAGGTCCGTATAAGGGAAGCTTGATGAGAAAGGTGCTTATGTTGAAGAGTGTTGACTCTCTAACAATGGACAAGCCAACAAGTCGCAGCTAAATTATGAAAGAGATTTGTGTTGTCCATCTGGTACGTGCTCAAAATGGTATTGAGCCTTTCATGCGGTTTTTAGAATCCTACCGTGACAATCGGGGCGATATCGAACATGATTTTCTAGTGGTTTTTAAGGGATTCGAGAAGCCAAGTGACAAGGATCCATATTTTTCATTGATCGAGCCTTTTCAATATTTTAGTTTTGATATTCCAGATATTGGATTTGATATCACGGCATATTTCAGTGCGGCAAAAAAATATGCTGGGCAGTACCGTTTTTTTTGCTTTTTGAACTCCTTTAGCGTTATTTTGCGCTGCGATTGGTTAAGTAAACTCTATGAGAATATCATTCAGCCGGGGGTGGGAATGGTGGGTGCGACTGGTTCTTGGCAAAGTATCAACCCATGGGGGAGAATTCTTCAGCGTAGGCGGATGCGGTTTAATAAAAATTCCACCATGGGACTAACTCTATGTATTTGGGATCGAGTTAAGTATGGGTTGGTTGTCATCTGGAGGTACGTTTATTTCCCGATAATTTTTCATCCATTTCCAAACTATCATTTACGAACAAATTCTTTCATGATATCCGGTGAGGTAATGATGAAGCTTACATTACCAACTATAAAAACAAAAATAGACGCCTATAAATTTGAGAGTGGTAAAAAGAGTTTGACAAGGCAAGTTCTCAACATCGGCAACGAGGTTCTCATCGTAGCCGGAGATGGTGTTGGATATAGAATGAAATTCTGGAATAAAAGTAAAACGTTTTGGCAAGCCGACCAGGAAAACTTGCTGGTAGCCGATAATCAAACCCGTTCTTATCAGAATGCTGCAATGGAGCAGCGCAGATTTTTGTCATTTATGGCTTGGGGAATTAAAGAGTGAGTTTTCATCGGACACTGCTACATGATAGAGATGGTTCCGCCTAAAATCAGTATTTGCATACCCGTATATAACGGTGAACGATTCCTGTTACAAGCAGTAGAGTCCACGTTACGTCAGTCCTATTCTGATTTTGAAGTGATTATCATTGACAATGCTTCTACAGATAGCACGGCGAGATTGGTGGCAGAGGTGGTCGCCGGTAACAGCAAAATACGCCTGCTCAGGAATGATCGCAATATCGGATTGGTGGCGAATTTCAATGCTTGTCTGAAACAGGCAAAAGGCGAGTACATCAAATTCTTGTGTGCCGATGACTTGCTGATGCCCACCTGCCTGGAAAAGATGGCGAAGGTGCTGGATGCCTGTCCTTCGGTTTCTCTCGTTGCAGCAGGGCGCCTGATTGTCAATGAAGAGTCGAAAACGATAGGTGTTCAGCATTACGCAAGAACTGAAGCAAGAGTGGGCGGGTTTGAGGCGATTAATCGCTGCCTTTTTGGTTCTAACTACATCGGTGAGCCGAGCGCTGTAATGTTTAGGCGAGAGGCGTCTCTGCGTGGATTTCGTAAGGATCTGTCGCACTTGATGGATATGGAAATGTGGTTTTATTTGCTGGAGCAGGGAGAGTTAGTCGGTCTACCGGAGCCGTTGTGTGCAATACGTCGACATGCAGGCCAGATGACGGTGCAAAACATCAAGTCTGGAGCCCTGGCTGAAGATAACGTCCGGCTGTTTGAGGAATATGGAAAGAAACCCTATATCCAGAATTCGCGGTTGAATAATGTGGCGCGCAGGGTTCGTATGGCTTACCGGATATGGATTTCTAGAAAAAATCTGGAACCCATGCGACGCAAAGAACTGTTGAGGCAGCATTCTATTCCGCTGGTGTACTATTTGGCAATGCCGACCATTTATGGAATATTGATTCTATTGAGTAATGCTCGTCGCCTGCTTCGGATCGACTGAGATGATCCTGGCTGTGAGCATTTAGACTGTCAGCCCTCAGTCGATTGTATTAGTGGTGAAGTTGCTCGTCGATATTCGTGATTATTACCGAGGTGAAGTGGATGGTTTGGTGTGCCCAACGCGATGCCTTGTTGGGTTTGCCGAAGATGTGGCGAAAGCGTATGACTATTCAAAATACTTCAGTTGTTTTAAGCGATGTGGTTTGCCGACATTTGGATATGCTAATGGGCGCAAAAAAAACTTGTTAAAAAAGAAATATGAACGCCGTCATCTCAACAATCATTGTTAATTACAACGCGGGTGTTTATTTGCGTAGCTGTGTTGATTCGCTGCTGAATTGCCCGCTAGAAATAGAAATTATCGTGGTTGACAACGCATCGATGGATAGCAGTTTGGATGCTTTGCAGGGGTTGCCATCAGTAAAAATTATTAAAAATTCAAACAACGTTGGATTCGCTGCGGCTTGTAATAATGGGGCGCGTGTTGCTTCTGCACAGTTCTTGTTATTTCTTAATCCAGACTGTTCCTTCAAACCAGGTACGCTGATCAGCTTATTGGAGGCTATGTGTCTGGATGAGCGCGTGGGTATGGTGGGGGGCTTGCTTGTTAATTTGGACGGAACTGAGCAAGCGGGTGGCCGCAGGGCCATACCAACCCCTTGGCGCTCTTTTGTGCGCGCATTTGGGCTGGCACGTTTTTCTGATCGTTGGCCGCGCTTGTTCTTTGATTTCCACTTGCATAAACAACCCTTGCCAGATCACGCCATCGAGGTGGAGGCGATTTCTGGTGCCTGCATGATGGTCAAACGTGAGGCAATGCAGGAGGTTGGA
>JACMQE010000024.1 GCA_014377145.1 Glaciimonas sp.
AACTTCACTGGGCTGGACAGCCCCCAGGAAGCCCAGCAACGTATTGACTGTGGTCAAACCGTGTATTCACTCAATTAATGATCTGTAAACTATGAAGATAATTACACAAGCACCACATACGAAATCAAGCTTGGCACGTGCCAATGCCGCCCTTCGGAGTAACGATTTCGAAAGCGCGGTTGCGCTATACGACGAAGCTCTTGGCCACACGCAGGAGCCATTGCGCGCGCAAATTCGCTTCAACCGCGAATTGGCTCTTCAACGAATGGGCAAGGCATCATCGCCACAGATAAATGTCACCGAGGCCACCGGTGTACTCGAAAAGCCTAACGACCTAGACCAGTACTACTTTGATCTGATTCAGCATGGCAATTTTTTCGACTCTGCTTGGTACATGGCGCAGTACAAGGAAAAACACAATGTGACGGGTAACCCCCTGGCCCACTACCTTACCCGCGGCGTAGCCCTTTCAACCAACCCGTCGTCGCATTTCGACACCGCCTACTACATCAAAACCTATCAAGATGTGGCGGGTTCCGGCATGCACCCCTTCGTACACTACGTTTGCCAGGGGCATAAAGAAGACCGTCAAACCAAGCCACCTGTGCAAGAGGATTCGCTGGAGGTCTATCAAGTAGCCCCCCCCCAATACATACCCCGCCTACCGCTAGACGCACCACAGGCTGTAAAACCAGTCCGCATCATAGCCTTCTACCTGCCGCAATTTCACGCGATACCTGAGAACGACGAATGGTGGGGTAAAGGCTTTACTGAATGGAGCAATGTCAAACCGGCACAACCACAGTTCGCTGGTCATTACCAACCCCACGTGCCAGACGACTTTCTCGGCTATTACAACTTGCTCGACCGTAAAACCCAGTCTAAGCAGATCGCGCTTGCCAAGCAATATGGCGTAGAAGGTTTTTGCTTTTACCTCTACTGGTTCACCGGCCACCGCCTGCTTGAACAACCCGTCAACAACTACCTTAACGACTCATCGCTAGATTTGCCGTTTTGCGTCTGCTGGGCCAACGAGAATTGGAGCCGTCGCTGGGATGGTCGGGATGCTGACCTGCTGATAGACCAGCACTACTCTGATGAAGACGATCTTGCTTTTATTGCCAACGCGGCCCAGTACCTGCGAGATCAACGGTATATCCGCATCAACGGCAAACCGCTGCTGCTGATCTATCGACCCAATCTGTTTCCAAATATGCGCGCGACAGCTGAACGATGGCGGCAATGGTGTCGCCACAACGGAGTAGGGGAGATATATCTAGCCTACCCACAGTCGTTTGAGTGTGTCGATCCAGCCAACTACGGGTTTGATGCCGCTATCGAATTCCCCCCCAACAACTTATCTGCACCAAATGTTACCGGTTATGTCAAGCCATTGAATCACGACTTTAGTTGCAATGTTTATGATTGGAAAGCACTGGTAGACAGAAGCGAGAGTTACAAAAAACCGGACTATCCATTATTCAGGGGCGTGTGCCCGTCATGGGACAACACAGCGCGACGCAATAGCAACGGTCATATCTTTCTGAACAGTTCCCCAATTGATTATCAGCGATGGCTTGTCAATGCTTCCAAGGACACACAAGCACGTTTGGCCAAGCCTGACGAGAGACTCATATTTGTAAACGCATGGAACGAGTGGGCGGAGGGCGCGCATCTTGAACCTGATCAGCGATACGGCTATGCTTACCTTGAAGCAACACGCATGGCGCTCATCAGAACCGCACCTCTAGCCCCCGCAGGTTCAAGCGCGCTGGCTGTTGTGGTCCATGCTTTTTATGAAGACGTATTTGCAGAAATTATGGTGAGGCTGGGAGAAGTCAAAGGGGTGGCATTTAAACTTTTTGTTACCACACCACCTGCGCAAGCTGCTAGTACTGAAAAAATTTTGCGATCGAGCGGATTTGCATATCATTTGTTGCCTGTAGAGAACCACGGGCGGGATATTCTTCCGTTCCTGAAAATCATTAAATTTGTGGTGGACGAAGACTATGCCTACATACTCAAAGTTCACACAAAAAAATCAAAGCACAGAGGCGACGGAGATGATTGGCGCAATGATCTCTACACAAAATTATTAAATGAAGAATCAATTCACAAAGCGATAAACGGATTTGAAAGCGACGCTAATTTAGGTGTGATTGGACCAGCAGGTCACATTGTTTCAATGGATTTTTATTGGGGTTCAAATGCCGCAACGGTCATGGAGCTTGCCGCGCGCCTTGGGCAAAGTGCAACTACTGTCAAATCGCTAAGCTTTGTTGCGGGCACCATGTTCTATGCAAGGGTGGATGCGTTATCGCCATTGCTCAACTTGTCTATAAATGATGACGATTTTGAGCGCGAAGCAGGGCAGGTTGACGGGACATTCGCGCACGCTATAGAGCGGGCAATTTCAATCAGTTGCAAAGCAAAGTCATATAAGATTATTGATACCGATATGAATCAGCTTGATAATGTTTCGACTAATTACAATTTTGCTACATAATAGAAAAATTATGATATATAACGATGACTTTATTTGGCTGCATTTTCCGAAATGTGCAGGTACTAAGGTTGAGAGCTTATTTCGGAAATATTATTCTGATGCACCCGGATTAATCCAAGATGTGGTCGACCCGAAGAACGATCCTTCGGCTTCATGGCATGATTCAGTTGCGACAAGGTTGAATAAAAATCCAGAATTTACTTTGGGCGATAAAGAAATAATATGCCCAATTAGGAAATTACCTTCTTGGTTGATTAGTCGATATGACTTTGAATGCGGCCGCTCTCCAGAATTAAATCACAACCCAGAGCTGTTAGTCACCGGGAGATTCTTGGAGGCATCTGGGGTGTTAAACCATGCAGATGTATATGTTCAAAATTATTTTCCAATATCTCTTTTGGATAAAGGTAGGGTGAGTTTTTTGCGCGTAGAAAATTTTGAGGCTGATTTCATTGAGCTATTTGGAAAGTATATTGATGTGTTAATAATACCGAAAGAAGAATTTTCTATGAGAGAAAACATATCGAAAAAGTTATTTACCAGAAGAAATCGTTCACAAGCTTATGAGTAGTCAGGAGGTATATACCAACTGCCCTAAATGGTTTTCTGTGGAAAAACTAGCTTTCTCTTCATGATGAATTTTCAACATTAAGGTAGATGCCCGATTTGCGAGAAGGATGTTTGCTTCAGATCAAACGATACGTGATTCAGGGAATCTTTGTTTTGCTCGGACTATGGTTCAATATCGCGTGAGCGGGCATTGTTTAAAGTAATAAAAGACTATTACCCCAATTAATGCGAACTCAGTATTCAAGAGTCATCGCCAGCTAATCGAGGTACTAGCCCAAAGTTAAAACGGGAATGTGTTAATTACAGTTCCTCGCAATATCTTCCCAATATTGTGATAGCTATGGTCGACGACTTTGACCCGCGTTGCATTCACAACATCGGCCCTGATTTGGTCAAAGTAGCCTGGGCACGCAACTGGTTTGAGCGTTGGTGCGAGAGGGCATTGTCTGATGGCGGTTACGACCTTTACTTGGCATCGTCCCAATTGAGTGCGCGCTACATCAGCGATCAACTGGACAAGCTCGCGCCCACATCTTGCGCATTGGCTCCCGCAACGCTTCAATGTGGAAGGGGGTCTGCCGGTGCCAACGCTTGACTATGTGTTTACTGGCAGCTCTTAGGGGGCAGAACGCGATATTGTTTCTGCATTGGGTACGTTGCCGCCGGAACTGCGTGGGGCGATTTATGGCAAAGGCTGGCACGCACAGCCGAACTTGGCCATGCTCGACAAGGGTTTTGTGCGCTACGCGAACCTGCCACATGTTTACAGGCAGGCGGCCATTGTGATCGACGATGCAAACCATGTGACCAAGGCTTGGGGCTCAGCCAATAGCAGTGTATTTGATGCGCTGGCGGCAGGCTGTCTGGTAATAACCAACTCCGAATCTGCATCTTTGGATGCCTTCAACGGCGAGCTGCCGATTTACCGCAGTAATAATGATTTGGCGCAGCTGGTGGCGCACTATGCGAATGACCAAAAGAGCAGGGCCGATCTGCAAGAACGACTTCGTAATATAGTTCTGGCTAGGAACTGTTATTCATACCGTGCGTTTGAATTTGGTTTACACCTTGAGTGGTGTGTTGCACGAAAGCATTCAGACAGTGGGTGAATCGCCCCGGGGCGATTCAGGGTGAAGAATTGACTACAAAAGCTTCGCAGTCCGGGGAAGCTAATTTCAACGGCGACGCTGGCTTTAGTTGCCATGGAAGAGGTGCGAGTGGTGATTTTCATCATCCCGCTAGTCGCGCGCGGCTTTGTAAGACACGTATCTTAAGATTGGCACTTCCACCCAGTTGGCCGCCGCGCAGCAAAATCAATTTCGAACAGAAATTTTGCGCGCTGAGGCGCAAATCGAATTGCTTAAAGACATGTGGTTATCCGACGGTTCTTCTGAAGTTCTTTAAGTAATCACTTTTTGCTATGCAAAAATCATTCGAATCTGAATCCATAGAAATCATCCGCGAGGCAGTGGCCACGGCCCACAAGCCGGTCATGATGTATTCGATCGGCAAAGCCTCATCTGTCATGCTGCACTTGGCGCGCAAGGCTTTTTACCCGGCGCCGCCGCCTTTTCCGCTGCTGAACGTGGATACGGGGTGGAAATTCAAGGCCATGTACGCGCACCCAAGCGCATGGTGGGCGAGAGCGGCATGACACTCATCTCCCGCTCCAACCCCCCCGAGGGACTAACCAATGCTGGCAAACACGACTTTTGACGCAAAGCCACTGAGTCAACCATGGATAGTTTTTTAACACGCATCCGATCCTGGGCAACGGTTTTATTGTCTGCAAACAAAACTGCAGCGGTACCTGCGCAGGTATCTGAATACGATCACCAAAAAAACGACGATGCCATCCAAACCGTCGTACCCTATGATGAAAATCTGCTGGAGCTCAGCCGCACCCAATGGCAGTTTGGTGATTGGGCCAGCCTGGCA
>JACMQE010000274.1 GCA_014377145.1 Glaciimonas sp.
AGATCGTCCGGTTCGAGACCCGTCAGGTTGCGGAAGTGCGCCTGCGCTGCAACCTGCATGCCTTGCGCCCTGGCAAGGCCGGCATGGGCTTCGGCCAGCCGCGCGTGCGCCTGCGAAACGTCGGTGCTGGGGCTCTCGCCCGCACGGAACTTGAGCTTTGCCTGGCGTTCGATCTCGGTCGTCTGGGCCAGCAGGCGCTGCCACGACGATACCATGATCGTCGCCGCCAGCACGTCGCCATAGGCAGCGGCGACAGCGGCAGCAAGATCGCCGCGCGCGTTGATGCGACCGGCCTCGGCGATCGCAAGCCCGGCACGGGCCTGTGCCGCTGCGGCGGACACGCGCCCGCCGGTGAACAACGACTGTTCGATCGACGCCTGGGCGCTAAAGGGCGTCACATCGCGTCAACGTGCGCATGAACTTTTTTCACATTACCGGGTTTGGGATACCGAGGAAAATAACGGCGTTTTGCTGTACGTGAATCTTGCGAATCATACAGTTGATATTCTCACCCGTCGGCCGTGCAATACCATCTGCCGAGTGGCAGGCGGTGTATCACAATATGATGCGAGAATTTTCCAATGACAATTTCCACGACAGTACACTAGCCGCACTGGAACAATTGAACTGATTACTGAAGGCACATTTCCCGGATAAAGACGACAAGCGCAGTGAATTATCGAATCGACTGATGATGCTTTAAATCCGCTTTGAGCGGCATACCCGGCTACTTCATTGATAGGTAATCCGGAAAGATAATTCTGGCAATGAATCGCACCGAAGAAGAACGTTTTACGATCAAATTATCGTAGAAATCTCCTTCTTTTTTCAATATGTCTGGCAACCCTCAACCATTCGCATAAATCCAATGCAACAATACATCCTGGGTTTTCTTGCCCTGCACTGCATTGCCATGATTAATTAAGCATACGACGATGTAATATTTATCCAAAGCAGCCAACACATAACCTGCAATTGCACTCACGTCGTTGAGGGTACCGGTTTTTATATGCGCCTGCCCTGCAACTCCCTGCCCCTTTAACCGATCGCGCATGGTGCCATCAAAGCCCACCAGCGACATTGATGATATAAATTCTGGCATCGTCGGTGAATGATAGGCGGCGACAAGAATGTGCCCCATCGTTTGCGCCGAAATAAGTTCATTGCGTGATAGGCCCGAGCCATTTTCGATGACTAGATCGCTTGCGTCTGTACACTTGCTGGCAAGCCAGCTTTGGATCACGCGTGTGCCACGTTCTGGCGTCGCAGGCATTTGCAGGATATCGGCGGCGATCGTCAGTATTACCTGACGTGCCATCACGTTATTGCTATATTTATTAACGTCACAGATTATCTCCGATAGCGCCACCGAATTCCACTCGGCAATAAAACGTGTGCCAACCGGGACGATACCGGACTTGACTGTACCACTCAACGTGCCGCCAAGATTGCTCTACATTTGTCGTAACAATGCGCCGAAATATTGCGATGAACCCATTTGGTAGGGATTGAGGTACCAGTTTTTTCACCGCAGGATGCAGGCAAGCCAACATTGAAACTGGCACCATTCTCGTCAAATGTTGCTAGCAATTTTCTTGCCAATCACCGCACATGCCCTTGCCCGCAAGCGGTGGAATGACCGTCTAGCCAGCGATCGGCGGATCGAATATGACGCGAAGCAGCTCTGTAGATTCATCCGGCATAAACTGAAAATTCAGTATTTTGTAATTAAGCAGCAATGCATCGGGACCGACGTTGTAAGGTTTTAATGGTTCACCGTCACATAACGACGGATCGAAAGTATTTTCTTCAAACATACTACGATCCAGCACAATGTTCCCGCGAATATCGCGAATGCCTTTAACGCGAATCTGGCGCAAAAATAACCAGAAATTCTCTAATACCAGTTTCGGACCACCCCCCCTTAAAAACCAAATCGTCTTGCAAAGTGTTGCCGATCTGCTGACCGTCGGTATAGACAATTGTCTTCCAGCTATAGGTTGGCCCCAACAACTCCAATTCAGCATCAGTCGTGACCAGCTTCATGTTCGAAGTAGGACTGAAAGGTATATTAATATTGTTGGCGGTAAGAACTTTGCCTCCAGCAGCAACTTCTTGCACATATATGCCGA
This sequence comes from Glaciimonas sp., assembly GCA_014377145.1. The sequence continues at coordinate 2,133 of JACMQE010000274.1, forward strand.
CATTTTGCGATAGGATAGCAGCCTCTTGCAGCGCTGCGGCCACCGAAAGCGGCAATGGTGATAATAATTGCGCCATCACTGCTTGTGCGTGACTAAATGCGTAAGGCAATAAGAAGACAGAGGAAAGGAGGAGCGCGCTAATGGCAATAGTATAAAGTTTGTTCGGCATGAGCATCAGGAAGAAAGAGGATCGTGTCGGATTATTTCACGCGATCAATATGACCTACGAATACGCTATTGAAGCCGAACAAATTGATTTTTAAAAGTAGAAACACATACAGACAAGCATATTTTTTTAGAATTTACCAAACATGTCCCAGCAACGGCTCACCAAAATCTGCTCACGAAGACAGCACGCTAGTCCTGCTAAGAAAACATAACGCTGATAGACGATTTTGCATATTCCTATTTCTCTGGTCATACAGCGATATCGTGTACAAACAAGCGCTTTTTGCAGCAAGATAACAAAACGCCTCAATTAATAATTCTATTGTTGGCGAGTAGGGATAAAAATCTGTCCCTTTAAATCAGTACGGCTATTACTTTAAGCAAAAGTATCGCTAGCAAGGCACTAGTAGCAGCCCAAGCGTACATAAACTACCATGGACAACTTTAGAATGTACCGAGACTTCGGCAAAGGGTATCAACCCACACAAGGCCATAGGTACAAGGTACAAGCAAAATCAAGTTTATGAGGATCAGATGTTGCATGGCTATCTCCGACTTTCATTATGCCTTGAGTATAATCGACGATAAACAAGACGCAAGGTTGGATTCGGTTATACGCTGGCTAAGGGTGGATATAAATTGGTATTTCATAAATGAGAGCGGTTGCCGATATCGCATTAAAACTTATTCAATTGTTGTGATAAAAACAACATAAACAGCCTCCCCTAGACGTTCCATTTATTTCTCATGCCATGCTGCACAATTTTCTTGACCGCAGTTTGCGGCATTATTAACATCCGTTTGTTTTCATTTTATGGAGCCCCATTCATGGGCACTTTACGTCTCGGCGAGATAATGCAGGCTTCCCCTGCCGCCATCTCGCCTTAGGCGAGTGATAGTATCTCAATGATTGGAACATGCGATGCAGCAATACGTGTGTTCTGACTACAGATTTTTATCCATGACATGGACATTAACAATTACCCGCACGATTGCTTTAGCTCTATCGTGCATATTCGTCCCGTCCACATTGGAAACTGATAGATGTTGAAAAAACGTTGCAGATTGTTGTTGCAGGTCATGCGCTACTATCCCGTTTGTTCCGTAAACCAAATGACAAAGTTGTGCAGGTTAAACTTATAGCGGGCTACAAACGCTATCTAGGTGGTGAGTGCAAATGCCGTTCCTCCCCATTAATGACAGGCCGTGAGCTTTAGCAGTTAGTCTAAGTATGGTAATCCTTAAAATCTTCGAAAAATAAAAGCGTACATTGACAACCCATCATTGGTTGAGGATGTATTGTCAAGATAGAGATTTTAGTGATGATTTTTCAATATACTTAAGCGTCGTTAATGTGGATTAAACCTCCTTAAACATGCCAGATTAGACTATCCGATCGCTTCAACGAAGGCCGAGAATATACAGAAAAAAGAAGAACATCATGAATCTAAATCTCTTGAAAGATAGCTTCATCAGATTTGTCGATGCGCATGGTATGAACCGACATTTTCGCCGTTTTAGTGACGATATGTTTAGCAGTACACGGACCCCTAATGAAGTTCCTCCAACACTCGCTCAGCATTTGCTAAGCGCAGCCCGGGTTGAACTGCCGGTATTGCTCGACCAGTTACAAAGCCGCAGCGATGGCTTGACGGATGCTGAAGCCGATGCAATCCGACTGTTGGTTGGCCCAAACGAAGTCGAGCACGAAAAGCCAATGCCATGGTGGGCGCATTTCTGGCAATGCTATAAGAATCCATTTAATCTGCTGCTCACTATGTTGGCTGCTGTGTCATTTGCGACCGAAGATATGAAGGCCACCGTCGTGATTGGCACGATGGTAGTGCTAGCAACGCTGATGCGTTTCGTCCAGGAATCGCGTTCTAACAATGCGGCCGATAAACTGAAGGAGATGGTCAGTAATACCGCCACCGTGCTGCGTCACGATCCGGCTGCGGATATTGCCGCTGAAGCGCTGCGCTATTTCGACGTCACCTTGCATACAGAAGGTGCGCGGCGGATTGAATTGGCCGTCAAAAAACTGGTCCCCGGCGATATCGTACAGCTTTCCGCTGGTGATATGATCCCGGCTGACTTGCGTTTATTGACTGCCAAAGACCTGTTTATCAGCCAGGCAGCGATGACTGGCGAATCGCTGCCAGTGGAAAAATTCATCGTCCATCGTGGCGACGATACCGGTAATCCGCTAGAGCTGGACAATCTTTGCTTCATGGGTACCAACGTTATCAGTGGATCGGCCACCGCGATTGTCGTCACCATCGGCAATCAAACTTATTTTGGCGCACTAGCTGAACGCGTCACCACCATTGACCGCACCCCGACTGCGTTTCAGTTGGGCGTCAACAAAGTCAGCTGGTTATTGATTCGTTTCATGATGATCATGTCGCCCATCGTATTTTTTCTGAATGGATTCACCAAGGGCAATTGGATTGAGGCATTTTTATTTGGGCTGTCGGTCGCCGTCGGCTTGACACCGGAAATGCTGCCGATGATTGTCACCTCGACGCTGGCCAGGGGCGCAGTTGCGCTGTCACGCAAAAAAGTGATCGTGAAACGTCTTGATGCAATTCAGAATTTTGGCGCGATGGATGTACTGTGTACCGATAAAACTGGCACGCTGACACAAGACAAAATTTTTCTGGAGCGTCATACCGACATTCTTGGGAAACAAAATGATCTGGTACTGGAATATGCTTATTTAAACAGCCACTATCAAACCGGCCTCAAAAATCTACTGGATATTGCAGTCCTTGACCATGCCGAACTTCAGCGTGAAATGGCATTGGCATCTGCGTATAGCAAGGTCGATGAAATCCCGTTCGACTTCCAGCGCCGCCGCATGTCGGTCGTAGTCAGTAAAAACGAAGACCATCATGAATTGATTTGCAAAGGTGCGGTCGAAGAAATCATCTCGGTCTGTACTCACGCTCGCCAAAATGGCACTGTCGTGCCTTTTAGCGCGGAGTTGCTCAAGGAAATCCACGATACAACTGCCAGCCTAAATGCAGAAGGTCTGCGCGTCGTTGCAGTTGCAGCCAAAGACTTGCCACCGACCAAGGAAATATATGGCGTTGCCGATGAATCGGATCTGGTACTGATCGGTTATATTGCGTTCCTTGATCCGCTGAAAGAATCAACGAAGCCCGCTTTAAACGCACTAAAAAAATACGGTATTAGCGTTAAAATTCTAACCGGCGACAACCAATTAGTAACAGCTAAAATCTGTCATCAGGTCGGATTCACTGTTGACGGAATGTTGCTGGGTTCAGATGTCGAAAAAATGAGCGATGAGGACCTCGCAATTGCGGTGGAAAAAACCACGGTATTTGCCAAACTCAGTCCAGACCATAAAGAACGCATCGTGCGTAGATTGCATGAAAATGG
>JACMQE010000275.1 GCA_014377145.1 Glaciimonas sp.
GTGTGGCGGTTGGGACAAATTGCAGCGGGAATTGCGCAAATTACCTTACCAACCCAAGAACAGTTTGTGCCACAAATGATCAACTATGAAGTGGTGGGGGGCATAAATTTCAAAAAAGGATGTTATCCGGGTCAGGAAATCGTCGCCCGCAGTCAGTATCTTGGCAAACTTAAACGTCGTACAGTATTGGCAAACGTCGCCGCGATTGACATTGCTGCCGCTACCGAAGTGTTTTCCAGCGCCGATTCATTGCAACCATGCGGCATGATCATCAATGCAGAAAGGCTCCATCAGGATGCAGATACGTCTGCCTGCCTGGTAGAAATCAAGCTTGCCGCGCTGGACAATGGCAGCGTGCATGTAGGTTCGGTCGACGGCCCACGATTAATTTTCCTGCCACTACCTTACATGATGCCACATAGAGTCGCGCCGCCAACTAAACTGGTATAGATTTAAGCACAAATGTTAAAAAAATTAACGAGATCGGACTCTGTAGACGTATGGATATCTATGTTTATTATAGCGTGGCCTCCGATCACGCCACGCAGTTTGCAAAGGCTGCGGCGGCGATGCAGAGCACGTTGTCTCAAGCGTATCACATCGCCAGCGCATTAAAACGGCGACCGGAAATCCAGAATGGGCATCACACCTGGATGGAAGTTTACGAGATTGTGCCTGACAATTTTACGCAGACCCTCGAGAAAGCTGTTGTTGACAATGGCATCGACTCATTAATTGAAGGACAACGCCATATTGAGTTTTTTATTTCTGTATTTTCTTCTACCGGGTCATAATGTGCCTAATCGTTTTTTCCTGGAAAGTTGTTCCGGGTCTGCCGTTTATTGCAGCCGCCAACCGCGACGAATTTTATGCTTGCTCCAGCGCGCCTGCCACCTGGTGGGAAGATCATCCAGATATTTATGCAGAGCGTGATTTGAAAAATGGCGGGGCCTGATTAGGTATCAGCCGGACATGACGCTTTGCCACTGTCACCAACGTGCGTGTGCCCGCAGAGCGGCATGACAATGCGCTTATTCGTGGCGCGTTGGTAGCCAACTTTCTGGACAGCCAAGTCAACGCAACCAACTACATTGCGAAACTCAATACAAAAGTGGATGAATATAACGGATTCAACCTTCTGATTCACGATGGCCAAGAGTTGATTTGGTATTCCAACAAAGGCCAATCTGATGCAAGAAATGGACAGCCGTTGGGAACGAGAATTTATATTTTATCAAATGCGCTGTTAGATGTCTGTTCGTCGAAAGTTGTCAGAACCAAAGCGCAGTTTGCCAGCATGCTATGCCAAGGCGCACCAGATGAAACTTACTTCGAGATGTTGAGCGACACTACAAATGCAGGAGATTACTGCTTGTGATCAACCGGCGTCGGGATTGAAAGGGAGCGCTTGCTATTTTCGGTTTTTATTGTTTCACCAGATTACGGCACACCTAATTCAAGATTAGTGGAGATGCATGCTTGCAGAATCGCTATTTTGGAAGAATGGTCGATCCACTAGGGTGCCGTGGTGACAAAACGGTGAAACTAGTTTCACTTCAAAAAATAATTATCGTACCATTTACAAGCGGTGCTTATGGATTCAGTGGATGCTATGAAGGTTGTGCAAGCACATGACGCGTAGCGATATGTGGCATGTCGGTTTCTATGAACGTGGACCATAACGACTAAAACCAAAGCGTTGATAGAACGGTTCTGTTTGTAGCTGTGCATTGAGAACAGTCCTTGCATTCGTGTGCTGTTACGCTTTATCCATTAACGCCCGCAAAATCACGGCGCCAATACCTTGGCCTCGTCTTTCCAGCTTGACCACCATGTGACCATCCGGCAGCAACCGGCCTGTCCCTAATGTTTGTTCGGTTTTGTCGTATGCGACTGCATGCAAGCATACAACCCCATATCATCCCACTCTAGCTCTTCTGGAATTTTTTGTTCGATAACGAACACTTGACGTCGTGCTAACCCGGCATCGCTTTGCAGAGTTGCCCAGTTATCTACCATTACCTTAAATTTCATACTCAGCCCCTGAAGATCAGGCATCAGCAGTGCTCTCAAGTGTAGCCGTAAAAGCGGCCTCAACCTTGCGACTGGCAAAGGGTACTTTTCATGTATTTAAAAGTACCTAGCTATTTCGCCACCATTTTTGCACCGTACCATAATTCGGCTTCGCAAAAACACAGCGTAGTACGTGGCAGCCCCTTGGCCCATTTCGCCAAACTCAACGCCAAGATATGTTAAAAATCGATTATCGAGCGGAAAGACGTGCTTTGGAAACATGAACGCCAACAAAAAAAGAAACAAAAAATTATTCGCCAATATGAAATAACATGGAAAATAAAACGACATACAAAACGACAACCTGAAGCATAAAGTTAGGGCTGTTAGTTCTCATAATCAAAACATTGACGTGCCTCACGAACAGCACCGACAAAAGCCTTAATAGCCACATGCGTCGGATGGACTTGATAAGCATTCAACGCCGCGCGAGAATCAAATTCTATGTTCAGTATCACGTCGTAAGTCGCTTCCAGACCTTCCTGCGCGATCACGGCATCAAATTTAAGGATACCCGGCACTAGCCTGGCGCAGCTATCCAGTAGCGTTTTTAAATTACGTGCATTCGTTAGCTTGTCAGCGCCTTCTGCATGTTCTTTAAGTTTCCAGATAACAATATGTTTGAGAGTAATAGCCATGATAATTGGGTTGTCCGAAATACGATTGAAATGTAATTAGAAATTAAAGGCACTTTATTAATGTAGTTTTTCATCGGATAACAACACGCCATCTGCATCGGCGCATACCCAATCGCCGGCCGCGATCGCTAAGCCCGCTACTACCGCAACAATATTCTGTTCGCTCGGACCTTTTCGCATGCTCCGTTGAGGATGCAACGCTAATGCGCGAATGCCGATATTGCACTCATTCAACTCTTCTGAATCACGTATGCAAATATTGACGACAATACCGGCCTAGCCATTTTTTTATGCGGCGACAACATACCAAGATTCCCGCTCACCAAGACACAGCGCAGACTTTCACCACCATCGACCATCTATGATTAATATCATTCCCGCCATTAGCCGGTCTGGCTCCCAAATTTTTTCATACTATACATCCGGATATCCACGACCCGCAATATTGTTTCGATATCCAAACCGTCTGCCGGATATAACGCACCACCGACAGATGTGCCAACCGAATAACGGGTGCCATCGTACATGTTGATCGGGATTTCGAATACACCAATTATTTTTTGGTAAAGTACCATTGCCATTTTCTGAGAGCCAACACCATGTAAATAAACAACGAATTCGTCGCCGAAGCGTGCCACCCCATCATCTTTATGCAACAAGTTCTGCAACCGCTGCGCAACCTTGACCAAAACGCGGTCTTCCTGCTCA
>JACMQE010000276.1 GCA_014377145.1 Glaciimonas sp.
CCCTGAATGATCGGTTGCAATGGCTAATAATGCACAAGGCAGGCTGCGGGCGACTTCCTGCGCAAACGAAGGTCCGGAAAGTGCACCTGCAGGAATGGTATCCCCCAGGACTTGACGCACAATCTGATGCGGCAGCAAGCGCGTTTGTTCTTCAAAACCTTTACATAACCAGACAATATTCGGCAATGGCAAGCCCTGCAATTGCTTGGACAGAGAACGCAATCCGGCGACTGATGAAGCGACAATCAGCAGGTTGTCATTAGCATTTGCATCGGCATGCGTACTCACATAATCGATGGCTTGCGTAAAAATCACCAGTTACAATCAAATTGTCAGGCAAGCGCAAACCGGGTAAATAAATGACGTTATCGCGTTGCTTTGGAGCCAAGGCGATAACTTCCTTATATGCCCCCACAACAACACAATTATGGCTCTGCGCTAACGTGATCGCCAGCGCAGAGCCATGTACCTGCGCCGAGTATATTGATCTTCATGGGGGTGGAATCAAAGGACACGGGGACCGATCATTTAATAAAATGGATACGTAGTGCTGGGATTAACGACAGGTGTAACCACCGCGGCAAGTACAGCAATACCCTTCTACAGTATTAACAATACCTCTTACCTAGCGATGATCTTCGCTGCAAATGCGCTAACAAATACTGGTCGTTAAGATAATCTACAATAAAAGTATGATCTCAATTACCCCAAACTTCAGTTACTTTTACGTAACCGCTCTGGCCATCACGGTGACGCACTCTAATCCAACCGGATGTCCCTGGTTCGATCATCTCCAGCAATACACCTTTATCAGCACTAAATACCTCTGCCGCTACATCATTGGGATTCGTATGGATTTTCGCGTTGGCAACTTTAACCTGCAAAGTACGTTTGACCACTAGTCCATTTGATTGAACCCAGGACAAATCATCGCTGGCATCACGTACTTTGCTCCAATCACCATAGGTCAGCACGACTTCGACCGGCATCCCACGAGGGGCGACCGCCACGCGTCGACCTTTTTCAGAAGGCGCGTCATAGAAAATAACTGGGGCCGCGCCAACCGTCTTGAAATCAAGCGCATGTGCCGCCACGTCGAATATACCAAAAACCATCGACACAGACACCATTGCCGTACTGGTCACGCGTATACGTTTCATTTCATCGCCTCTAATTACTAAGAACACACCCGAACGGCCCTATAAACCAACACCGATATTTTTACCACTGGTCCAACGTATATTAATTGCATCAAAGTCTTGAAGCGTTGTACCGCGCCCCACAATACCTGGCGGCTTAAAGCTGATAAACGTACTCTTAATTGACAGTATTGCTGCCATCGACCGCAATACTGTCCTTGCTTGCCTGACTCTCAGCAAGCGCTTGTGTGCGCTGCTGATAAAACACTTCAAAGTTGATTTCAGCCAGATGAATCGGTGGAAAACCAGCACGGGTAATTGCATCAGCGATATTAACGCGCAAATACGGATACACAATATTCGGGCAACCGATGCTAAGCAAAGGATCTAACTGCTCGGCGGGGATATTACGCACTTCAAAAATACCGGCTTGTTTGCCTTCGACCAAAAAAGCAACCTTGTCCTTAATCTTGGCGGTGACGGTGATTGTCACATTCGATTCGAAGATACCTTCAGCCAGCGCTTCGGCGCCCACATCAACAGCTACTTCGATTTGTGGCGCATCCTGCTCCAGAAAAATCGCTGGGGAATTAGGCTGCTCAAGCGATAGATCTTTCAGATATACACGTTGAATCTGAAACACTGGCTGATCATTGACTTCGGTATTTTCAGTTTGTTTAATTTCGTCTGTCATAAAACTCTTTCAGTAAATTTAAAGATGAATGGAATACGCCAGCTATAGAACGGATAGTGCAACAATTAGAAACGACCTTCGAGTCTGTTTGCTATCGAAAGTTTCACTGACTTGAATGCCCGGTCAGCGACTGAAGTAATATGCGTAAATTCCTATTAGGCATCGTATCAAATATGCTGAGCAGCTTCTAATACCATCCAATGTCAGTTCGGTTCAGGGCCAATCCAGAATCTAAGTGCTTTGCAGCAGAGGCAGTAGCTTACCTGCGTGATCAAGCACACTCAAATCATCGAAGCCACCAACATGGGTCTCACCAATATAAATCTGCGGGACTGTACGACGTCCGGTTTTTTTCATCATTTCATCGCGCTGTTGCGGATCAAGATCGATCCGCACTTTTTCAATATTTTCCACACCGCGCGATTTCAACAACTGTTCTGCGCGAATACAATAGGGACATACAGCAGTGCTGTACATTAAAACATGGGCGCTCATAGGTTTCTCTTTAACGTTATTTGATGGTCGGTAGACCTTGGATTTGCCAGTTAGTAATTCCGCCATCCAAACTGTAGGCTTGTTCAAAACCTGCCTTAGCGAGTTGGGCCGTGGCTTTGGACGCTTGGGTGCCAGTCTGGCAAACTACAATGACATTCTTCGCCTTGAATTTTTCTATTTCAACCAGGCGGATTGTCAGATCTTTCAAGGGTATGTTTTTTGATCCAATTAAATGACCGGCAGAAAAACCTTCGGCCTCACGTACATCCAGCACTAAACTCTTACCTCGGTTAATGAGTTGCGTTGCTTGCAATGTTGTTACTTTGCTTCCACGTCGTTGCAAGAGCGGAAAAATCAGCCCTCCGCCCGAAAAAATGATCAATCCGAGCACAAAAATATTATCAATCAAGAATTTCACATTGATCCAATGGTATTAGTTAACCTTGACATTATAAAATAGAAGCTAAAATATCATCCGATTCGTATTGAACAGCATATATTGATTTTTTTCACCTTTTTTTTACTACTCCTTCATTCACCTATGTATAAAATTGTATTAATGCGCCACGGCGAATCCACCTGGAACCTAGCTAATCGCTTTACCGGTTGGGTGGATGTCGATCTGACAGAAAAAGGTCTTGCAGAGGCCAGGCAAGCTGGCAAGCTACTCAAGGAAGCAGGTTTCAGTTTTGATCTGGCGTACACCTCAGTTTTAAAGCGCGCCATCCGCACGCTTTGGGGCACTCTTGACGAAATGGATTTAATGTGGGTGCCGGTACAACACGACTGGCGCTTGAACGAGCGTCACTACGGAGCGTTGCAAGGGTTAAATAAGGCGGAAACTGCTGCTAAATATGGCGATGCGCAGGTCATGGTTTGGCGCCGCAGCTACGATACGCGACCACTTAAGTTGGACGAAAACGATCCGCGTGCGTCGTATGACGACCCGCGCTACGCCCATTTGACACATGAAGAAATCCCGCTTACTGAATGCCTAAAAGACACCGTAGCGCGCGTGCTACCAGCCTGGAATAACACTATCGCTCCAGCCATCCGCAATGGTAAGCGTATTATTATCTCAGCCCACGGCAATAGCCTGCGCGCACTCATCAAAATGCTAGATGGTATCAGCGATGCGGACATCGTCGGACTGAATATCCCTAACGGTCAGCCTCTAGTGTATGAGCTGGATGCTGACCTAAAACCGATCAAGAGCTACTATTTAGGCGATTATTCCGCCATTACTGCCGCGGTGAACAATATTGCAAATCAGAGAAAAGCAACATAGATATCATCCAGATGAACGGAACTCGCCCGGCGCAAACTACCGAGTGCAATACACGCCAGAGTACACGGCAAATAGCGTTATCAGCCATACTGGCTGCGCGCGCTATAGCACTTATGATCGCCCTTACTGTCGCACTGACATGCGCATCCGTGATCGAGGCAAAGACCGCAACATCAAAAATCACCGAACGCAGCAAGCACAAACAGATTGCCGAAACTGAGCGCACTGAACTACAACAAAAATTAAATAGTTTAAAAACCGATATCAATCAGACCGAAACGGCAAAAAGCAATGCCGCAGATGCATTGGCAGATTCTGAAGCCGCAATTTCGAAAGCGAATCAGTCCCTCTTTGATCTCGGCAGCGAACAAATCCGAACCCAAGCGACATTAAATAAATTTTTTAAAAAACATGTAGTGCTAAGTAAATTCGTCACCGCACAACAAACGCAAATGGCAACCCTGTTGCGTCAGCAATATCTTGCCGGTAACGAAGACCGCATCAGATTATTGCTTTCCGGGGAGAACCCCAACCAAATTAATCGCGAATTCCAATACATGGGCTACGTTTCCAAAGCCCAGGCTAAACTGATTGGAGCACTGCGGGGTAACTTGCAAGCCGTTGAGGTAAATCAGGCGCAGACACAAAATGCCAAAGATGAACTCGACGAAATTACGCTAGAACAACGCGATCAGAAAACGTTGCTAGAAAAGGAAAAGAACACACGGGCAGGGCTGCTGAAGCAACTTTCTAGCAAACTGGCCGCACAACGCAAGGAAGTGGGCAAGACCAAGCGCGACGAACAGCGTCTGACAAGTCTGCTCGACAAACTGGCGATATTAATCGAGGCGCAAAAGAAAGTGGACGCCATTCTTCGTGAAGAGCGCCGTCAGGAGCAGCTGGCAAAAGTACAAGCAGCAGCACTGGCAAACGCGCAGGCGCAAATAAAGGCCCAAGCCGGACTTGCATTGGCGCTGGAACAACAACGTCAGATACAGCGCGACGCTTTGACTAAAAAATCAACTATCGCTGAAGCGCGGCAACGTACTAGCACAAAAGTCTCCTCCTTTACCCCCGATCCGATCGACGATGATCAACCGCCGACACAAACTGTCATTGCACCGGCGCAAGCACCAACGCCCCTCGCACCAGCAACGCCAATAGCGCAAAATGAAAAGGCGTCAGAAACCAGTTCACCAGATACCATCTATGGCAAACCGTTTGCATCTTTGCGTGGCCTACTACGCTTACCAGTACGCGGCGACCTGATGAGTCGCTTTGGCAGCAAGCGCGACGATGGTCCCGCAAGCAGAGGCGTGTTCATTCGTGCCCCGGAAGGAACCGAAGTTAAAGCGGTAGCCGCCGGTCGAGTAGTCTTTGCTGATTGGTTGCGTGGATTCGGCAATTTGATCATTGTCGATCATGGTAATGAATACATGACTATTTATGGTAACAATCAGGCAATATTGAAACATCCTGGCAATGTTGTAGTAAAGGCCGGAGACGTGATTGCTACCGCAGGTAACAGCGGCGGCAACGAACAATCAGGTTTATACTTCGAAATTCGGCATCAGGGCCGTGCGTTTGACCCCCTCAGTTGGGTAACTACTAGGTGAAACATGGGAAGTAAGCTAAAAAATATCAGCTTAATCGGTTTAGGTGTGGTCGCAGGCGTTGCTGCATCGATCCAATTTGATGCAATTGCGCAAAAGAGTGTGACGTCGCCATTGCCGCTGGAAGAAGTGCGGCAACTAGCTGACGTATTTGGACTGATCAAGTCTGACTATGTAGAACCGGTGGACGACAAGAAGCTATTGACCGAAGCGATTTCTGGCATGGTCGCTTCACTTGACCCGCATTCATCCTATTTGGACAAAAAAGGCTACAAAGAACTGCGCGAAATGACGCAGGGAAAATTCGTCGGTATCGGCATCGAAGTCGGAATGGAAGAAGGTTACGTCAAAGTCATTTCCCCAATCGAAGATTCGCCAGCTTACCGCGCCGGCATCAAGGCAGGCGATCTCATCACCCGTCTCGACGCTATACCGATCAAAGGAATGACGCTGGATCAGGCGGTCAAACGCATGCGCGGTGAGCCCAATAGCAAAATCAAACTGACGATTGCCCGCAAAGACGAAGACAAGTCGATCGTCGTCAATATCACGCGCCAGGAGATTCGCGTGCAAAGCGTCAAATCAAAAGTAGTTGAACCCGGTTATGGCTGGATACGCATCACGCAATTCCAAGAACCAACGGTCAACGACATGGCAAAAAAAATCGAGGCCATGTACGCAGCAGACCCGAAAATGAAAGGTCTGGTACTCGACTTGCGTAACGATCCAGGCGGCGTACTGCCGGGCGCTATCGGTGTTTCTGCAGCATTCTTGCCAAAAGATGTGGTGGTGGTGACAACGAATGGTCAGATACCCAGCTCAAAAGCAACTTTTTACGCCAAACCGGAATTTTATGCCTCCGGACCAGGTATAGACCGCCTAATCAATCTACCCGATGCCGTGAAAAAGATACCGATGGTCGTACTAGTCAATACCGGCTCCGCTTCGGCCTCTGAAATCGTTGCTGGTGCATTGCAAGACTACAAACGTGCCATCATTATGGGATCGCAAACCTTTGGCAAGGGATCAGTCCAGTCCATCATCGCCCTGCCACCAAATCGCCAAACCGCCGTCAAACTGACTACTGCGCGTTACTACACGCCAAACGGCCGCTCGATTCAGGCAAAAGGCATCGTCCCCGATATGATGGTTGATGAATACCCTGATGGTGACCTTCTCCAAGGTCTGCGTATACGCGAAGCCAATCTGACGAAGCATCTGACCAACGACAAGGATAAAGAAGTCGATGTCAATGCGGCAGCAAAAGCAGACCAACTGGAAGAAGACCAGCGCATAATTGCCCTTGCAAAAAAACGTAAGCCGCTAGAATTCGGCGCCAAAGACGACTTTCAGTTGAACCAAGCCCTGAATTATTTAAAACGCTTACCCGTCCAGCTAGCCAAAGTCCAGCCAAAGCCGGAGCTAGATAAAGACGAGGCAAACGATAGAAACGGCAAAAAAGATCTCCCAAAAGATGCAATCAAGGATGATGATCTCAAAAAAGTCGATAAAAAATAATTGGCTTAGACGTTTGTCTAGTCCCCTGCTAAAGCCGTATCAAGAGTGATGCAGCTTTTTTATTTCCTTTATTGACGTTCATCACACTAGTGCCCGATAATATGAACAATCAACAATTACTGCGCTACTCACGCCATATCTTGCTAGACGACATCGACATTCACGGTCAGGAAAAATTACTGACAGCGCACGCGCTTATTATCGGTGCAGGCGGATTAGGATCGCCCGCAGCTCTCTATCTCGCTTCCGCTGGCGTCGGCACTATCACGCTAGTTGATAATGACATAGTAGAGTTAACGAATTTACAACGCCAAATCCTGCATACTAGCGACCGCATTGGACAACTAAAAGTACAATCAGCCCGCACCGCGCTAATCCAAATCAACCCCGGAGTAAAGGTCATCTGCATAGCCGAACGTGCCAACCAAAGCCGCTTAGACACACTTGTTACCAGAGCCGATGTCGCACTCGACTGCAGCGACAATTTCAATACTCGCCACGCCGTCAATCGCGCCTGCGTAGCACACAAAGTCCCCCTAGTATCCGGCGCAGCCATCCAATTCGACGGCCAAATCAGCGTATTCGACCCTCGCTCCCGAAGCTCCCCTTGCTATGCCTGCCTGTTCCCATCCGATCGTGAATTCGAAGAAGTTCAATGCGCCACCATGGGTGTCTTCGCACCACTAGTAGGTATCATCGGCAGCATGCAAGCAGCCGAAGCATTAAAGCTCATTATAGAAATTGGCACTTCGCTAGCGGGACAATTACTCATGCTGGATACGCGCACCATGGAGTGGATGCGAATCAATGTACCCCGAGATACAAATTGCCAAGTATGCGGAAAACATTAGGCCCACCAAGTAACAGAAGCTATCAGTAATTTTAAAAATAACCTCAAAACACCAAGCTCTTGCTATTGCCGACGCAGCCACATTTGAAGTTGACGTTGTTTTTGATCTTGCAAGCGCAGCCACTTTTAGCATTGAAGTTGACGTACCCTGTCAATAGTGCTGGAAAATTTTTCAGGCACTTGTCGGGCGGAGAAATTAGCTCGCCTTCGGCTCAAATATGTTCCACCACAATTCCTGACAAGTACCTGAACCTGAAAAATTTGGGGCCCGCAGGGCAGCGATTTTTGCGGTCGCCTTTTCTTTGGTTACTTTATTTTGGCGAAGCAAAAGAAAGTAACTAGCTGTAGGTCTACCACCGGCAAGCATCCACGGAGCACCAACCGTCTTAAATAACGACGACCGATAAACTCCATCCTATAAACTAAGCCGAATACAAAGTCCGAGTCACACAAACTAGCACACTCAACTCCCGCAGCGTCCGCAACCTACTCACAGTCGACGCACATGCCCGAGCCACTTCCGTCCCCTTAATCCAAAAATGATAAAAGAAAAACTTCTGATGCTCCTCACCAAGATGAAAATGATGCGGCGTCAGTACCGCTGA
Organism: Glaciimonas sp.; assembly: GCA_014377145.1. The sequence goes on from JACMQE010000276.1 coordinate 8,203, forward strand.
AAGCACCGGCACTCCGGTTTCCAACTGCACCTGGATTAACTCAGAAATCACCGCCTGCGCCACAAATTCATGCTGATAAATCCCCCCCCATCAACCACTAACCCAGCAACAACAACAGCCGTATACTTACCTCTA
>JACMQE010000277.1 GCA_014377145.1 Glaciimonas sp.
CAAAAATACCGCCCGTTGATGGGCAGTCGGAAATATTCTTTTTAAACGCTTGGCTACGGTTTCTAAAGTAGAGTATGAATACATCATCGGGACAATTTATAATGCCTCTAACCATTTAGCGTAACCGTCTGGAGTCTTATTTGACTGACTGGCTCACGACCAAATTCCTCCAAATTAATTAACTTGCGAATCCGTTGTGATTTTATTCTGCATATTAAACCTGCAACGTACCCTCCCATGATACGCCCAAGCGAATTGGCTGATTCTTCGCCCATGGAATGCTACAAAATGACGTTTAGATCGGCCAAATAATCGAGAAACCAATACACATCCAAGAGTCCATATTGCCGCAGACCGGAGCCGCGCTAATATGAGAAAAGTTATCAACTAGATACCGATACATTCATCCAGCCGTGTAATATAAATAGCAACGGCGCATCTGCTTCCCCTCAGCGTGCGAATATGGAATCACATTCAGCGAACCTAAATAAAATCTGATTTGGATACTTTCGCCAATATTTAATAAAAGAAGAAAATATTAAATCGGATATTAAAAAGTTAAAGAGGAAATTGATCAAGGTCAAGAAACGAGTTTCTTCGAAAGAATAAAGTTTTAATTCTTTCGAATATATGTTGGCAATGATTGCTCGTTTTACAGGATCAATATTATATATTTTTTGCATAATTTCTTTATTGGTTATATGCCGGACCACAGAAGCAATATACAATATTTAATATGTATAAGTTTCAGAATAGACATAACCACCAACATAAAGATTTTTTGAAAGAAAAATATGGGACAAAGGGTGCCGCGTCGTGCGCGTGAGAAAATTCTGGAACTATCTTTGAAGCTTTTTAATGAATTCGGTGAGCCAAATATTACTACTACTATCATTGCCGATGAAATGAAAATTTCACCGAGAAATTTATACTACCATTTTCGCAATAAAGATGACATCGTTAATTCGATTTTCGTCATGTTCGAAGAAGAAATGAGTTGCATGCTAGCCGTTCCACCAAAGGAGCGACCCACGATACAAGACGTATGGAATTATTTACATCTGATGTTTGAATTAATCTGGCGTTACCGTTTTTTTTACCGAGATCTAAGCGATTTATTATTTCGAAATCGCACCCTAGAACTTCACTTTAAAGAAATTTTTGGTCATAAAATTAAAGTGGTCAAACAATTATGTCTAGACCTGCAGGCGGAAAATGCACTTGCCGCGAATGTAGTTGAAATCGATGCGCTCTCAACGAATATGGTGGTCACAGCCATTTACTGGCTATCCTATCAATACGTACTTAATCCGCGCCAATATACTGAACACGCATTCGTAGAAAATGTACTCGCCAGCGGATGTTACCAGGTGTTATCTTCGATGCATCCCTATTTGCGTGGGAAAACCTTAGAACACTTTGAAGAACTTACTTTTCAATATGTAAAAAAACTTACAAATGCAGAGCTTTAACGTAATATACGTACACTAATTTTTAGTTTTCATACTAATACTAACTCGAATTAATGTCCATTTAAATAAATTAACCGAATCTTATCCCAATTTAAGCTGATTAAACTGATTTAAATATTAAAATATTACGCTAAATTTTTAGAATCGTGGTATTTTTATATAGACATTTATGCTTTATGCAATTTTAAAACATTTAATTCCTATCTAAAGCGCTTGCTTAAAATCTACCACCAAATCGACTGTGTCTTCAATACCGATCGACACACGAATAAGAGAATCTGAAATTCCTATACGTGCGCGGGCTTCACCACACATTTCATAAAAAATTGTATGCGTAACGGGCATTGCCAACGTCCGATTATCACCCAAATGGGTAGCTGAGATACCTAATTTCACCCGGTTAAGATAATCGAAGCATTCAAGTTCGGGCTGTAACTCAAAACTCGGCAAATAACCAAAGGAACGAAACAAGTCGCTTACTAAGGCATGCTGCGGATGAGATGGCAAGCCGGAGCAATGAACAGCCGCGCTACACGTTGATCAGCTTCAAGCATCCTCGCGACAGCCATTGTGTTAACGCTGCTACGGTCCATGCGCAAAGCTATTGTTTCAGCCCCTACTTCAATATGATGCACGGCTTCAGGACCAATCGCAGCGCCAAAATCAAGCAGGCTTTTTGCTCGAATCTGTGCCCTACCCCACATTGCGAAGACGAAAGCTTTTTATAGCTGTCCGATATATGAGGATATTGGTTCCAATCGAACATACCGGTATCAGTTAACGCTCAACCAAACGCATTACCATGTCCCCCTATCGATTTGGTCAATGAATTGATCACCAGGCTTATGCCAACGACCTTAGGCTAAAACAGATATGGTGATGTCAACCACAAACAAAATACCACGTGCATGACACAATTCGTCGATACACTTCAGGCCGGCAATCTAGGTGCGAGGATTAGCGATCGTTTCAACGAAGACCATCCGCGTATTAGTATAGTTAAAGCAGATTCGACATGCGTGACATTTGTCACATCGACTATCCAAACATCAATGCCTTGCCCCCGAATAGTTTGCCATACACTTGCTGTATTACCGAATAGAAATGCGCTCGATACAACATGGTCGCCGGCGCGTAGTATAGACCCTGTATCAATGCAACAATTGCCGCCATACCGGTTGCGAAACAAATAGTGGCATAGTCACCTTCCATGAGGTTGACTTTATCTTCCAGCGCCGACACGGTTGGATTACCCTGACGGCCATAGAGATAACCTTGAGCACGCCCTTGAAAAACTTCAGCCAGCTGGCGCGCATCGTTGTACCCGTACGTCGCTGAAGTATGCACTGGCTTGTACAAAGAACCGTGCTCTATCATTTTTTGTACAAGCCAGTGCAATACCATTTTAGCAAATCCATGGCGCTTTTTGTCTTCTGTCTTACTCATGATCTACACTAGTTTTAGTTTGTTCTATCGCAAATTGAAACTGCCCGTCATTACGGGGCAGATTTCTAACCACAATCACTCAAAATTAGCCAGATTCAATTGTGAACGTACGCCATCTTCAATTTCGGCTTTTGGATTATTGCGAACAAATTCGATACGATCCAGATAGTCACGTGAAATGTCACCGGTGATGTAATGACCGTCAAAACAAGATGCCTCAAAGTTCCTTAGCGCTGGATTAATATCAGAAATAGACCTTTTTAATGCGTCAATATCCTGGTATACAAGAGCGTCAGCCGTAATTTCACGGCAAACTTCTTCATTATTACGACCGTAGGCAATTAATTCACCACGCGTCGGCATGTCAATTCCATAAACATTTGGAAATTTTACCGGCGGCGCCGCTGAAGCAAAAATGACTCTTTTTGCGCCGGAATCGCGTGCCATCTGAACAATCTCACGGCTTGTCGTGCCACGCACAATAGAATCATCCACTAATAAAACCGTCTTGCCTTTGAACTCAGATCCAATGGCATTCAGCTTCTGACGTACTGATTTCTTACGTATTGCTTGGCCTGGCATCAAGAAAATACGGCCAATATAGCGATTCTTGATAAAGCCTTCTCGATACGCAATATTCAATTTAAGTGCCAGCTGAATGGCGGCCGGACGTGATGAGTCAGGAATCGGCATGACCACGTCGATGTCGCCACTGAGAAATTCGCGCTTGATCTTATCTGCCAAATATTCGCCCATTTTAAGACGAGTAGCATAAACTGAAGCACCATCAATGATCGAATCGGGACGGGCCAGATACACGAACTCGAAAGCACATGGATTCAATGTTGGATTACCGGCACATTGCTGGTGGTACAAATTACCTTCAATGTCAATAAAAATGGCCTCGCCTGGAATCACATCACGCAAGAAACGGAACCCCAACCCTTCAAGGGCAACCGATTCGCTGGCAATGACATATTCTGTACCCTTGTCAGTTTCATTAACACCGATACACAGTGGGCGAATACCATATGGATCGCGAAATGCCAGCAAGCCATGACCGGCAATCTGGGTCACCACCGCGTAAGAACCCCGAACCCGCTGGTGAACCACAGCGACAGCCTTGAACAGTGCATCGGGATCAAGTGAATAACCGATAGTCGCTTGTTGGATTTCGTGTGCCAGCACGTTTAGTAAGACTTCTGTATCAGAATCGGTATTAATATGCCGACGGTCATTTTTGAACATCTCAATTTTGAGTTGTTCAGCATTGGTCAGATTGCCGTTATGCGCCAAAATGATACCGAAGGGTGCATTGACGTAAAATGGTTGTGCTTCTTCTGCGCTGGCGCTACCAGCAGTTGGGTAACGGACTTGCCCGATACCGAAATTGCCCGGTAAAGAACGCATGTTGCGGGTCCGAAAAACATCGCGCACCAAGCCATTGGCCTTATGCATAAAGAATCCGTTACCTTGGTTGGTTGAAATTCCCGCAGCATCTTGACCACGATGCTGCAACAACAATAGTGCATCGTAGATCAATTGATTGGCGGGGTTGTGAGAGGCGATGCCGACTATGCCACACATGGTGGACTCCTAAATAAAACAATTCGATAAAACAGTTCGAGGAAGCAATACAAGCGATACAGACAAGATTAAATACTACAACTCAGGGGGGGGTTAAAACTTTACGCGCTTTACAAATGTACCTGGCAGAAATGGCAAAGCAGTATTTGCCGCATTGACGGCAAGCTGGCTTAATAATGCGTCGCGCCAAAATGGTTGCTGTGGTATAGCGGTAGTACCACAGATTAAGACCGCTGCCAGAACGATCACCAGTCCCCGCGCCAACCCAAACAATCCGCCTAAACCACGATCAACAACACTCAGCCCAATAGCCTTGATCAACCCTTCAAGCGCCATACTTAACAGCATCATTAACAATCGGACACCGATAAATAGTATTAAAAAGGCAGCGATCAGCCTTGTGACAGTGCCAGGAATGACGCCCGGTAAGAAAGTTGCCAGACTTTCTCCGTATGCGTTGGCAATCAATAAAGCAATCACCCAACTTGCTAAGGACAGGACTTCTTTGACCAATCCGCGCAAGATGCTGATCAATACTGAACAAATCAGCACAAACAATACAAGATAATCAAAAATCGTCACGCTATCTCTATAAACCATCAAAAATCATTGACCCAATTCGCTTAGGTATTATTTTGCTTCAACTATTCTCGCTGTACCTTGCTGTTACTTAAGACAAATAATTCAGACTGGGCTGTACGCGGTACGGTAGAATTCTTCAAGTTGGAATCAAACTGCTGGACAACCCCAATGGTGCCAGCGTGACACGCGCCCTCTCTGCCTCTTCTTTGCTGGTAAAAGGGCCAAAACGAATGCGGATGCGCTCGCCCAAAGGCGTTTTTATTTTCTGGGTATAAGAGATAATGCCAGCATTTTTAAGTTTTTTTTGCAGCTCATCAACTTTTTCCTGTGATACTAAAGCGGCAACCTGAATTACAAATTTGGTTGATTTTTTCTCGTTTGATGAGTGGATCGCCTTAGTTTGACCGTTCAGAATTGCTACTGCCCTTGCTGAATCGTCTGGTGCTTCGCTTGTGCCATTCTTATCTTCAGCCGTAACGATAAATTTAGGTTCAGGCTTAGGTTTTCGCTTTATCCTGGCTTCTGCTTTTGACTTGTTTTCTGACTTAGCTTTGACAAGCTGCTTAGGTTCAGATTTAATATCGGGTGTAATTTTTGTAGCTGAAGGTACCGTAGCATTAGTGCGGTCACCCGATATCGCAAGCGGCGGTGTTAGCGGTACCGAACTAACAGCGACAAGAGCCGTAGCGCTTGCCGGTTGATTCGTAGAAGACACAGCCATGCTCGCTGGATCAATAATTTCCTCTTGTTGATCCAGGCCATTCCCTACACTAGCCATACTAGATATTACCATTGCGGAAGCGAAGGCAGGAGTCGGTTTGTCAAGCGATGGAATCTGGATTGCTATATCGTCAGGTAAGCGTTTCGGTTCCGAATCCAGCAACATGGGCAATATAATTACTAATGCCAAAACCAGGGTTACTGCGCCGACCAAACGGCGTCGAGCACGTTTTTTTTCTGGAAGAACCGGGTCCATCACATCACTGGCTTGATTGGTTGGATTTTTACGCTTCCTGCCACCGATTATGGCGCTTGCATTCTCTGCTGAACGCGAATTATAGGCAATCTGCTCAGGGCTAGGCTGATGCTTATTTTTACGGAAGAAAGAGAAAAAATCCATGCGTTATCGATTTAATTTAAAAATACAATATTAGAATATTAGCAATGTGCACTGTACGCAATGCACATTGCTAATGAAGTCCCGATTTTTTGGTTTGCATTACGCCAGCAACTGTCAAAAATGATCCAAAAACCACAACTCTATCATCCTCACCCGCCCTGCTCAGCGCATTTGCATAGGCTTCCGCTGGCGTGTTGAAACTTTGAATCGTGGACTCTGCTTTAGCGCTCTCTTGCACCTCAACACCAGCCGCTATTAAGCTTTGGCGCAAATGCTCAGCTGTGGCGGCGCGTGGTAATGGTAGGTTGGTTACGCACCAGTAATCAATTCTACCTTTAAGCTGCGCTATGATACCTTCGATATCTTTGTCGAGCATGGCACCAAATATTCCGAATGTGTAAGGATGAAAACCCATATTGTCTAGATTTTGCGCTAGCGTGGCAGAGGCATGTGGATTGTGCGCTACATCGAGCACCACCAAGGGCTGCCCCGGGATCACTTGAAAACGCGCTGGCAACTGAACTGTTACTAACCCGGTTCGTACCTCTTGCGCACTCACCGGCAACTGATTTCGCAGCGCTTCCAATGCTGCCAATGCCGCCGAGGCATTCAGCAGTTGGTTGGCACCACGAAGACTGGGGTATCCAAGGGAATTGCGACGTTGTCCACGGCCACCATAGTTCCATTGCTGCTTGTCACCGGTATAGTTAAAATCGCGGCCTAACAACCACAAATCAGCACCGATTGCATTGGCATGATCAATCAACGACTGTGGCGGTACCGGATCACTGCAAATCGCCGTTTTACCTGGGCGGAAAATACCAGCTTTCTCAAAGCCGATTTTTTCACGGGTGTCACCTAAATAATAAGTATGATCGATATCGATGCTGGTCACAATAGCAACATCGGCGTCGACTACATTGACGGCATCGAGGCGCCCCCCCAGACCGACTTCCAAAATCACAATTTCCAGATTCGCAGAAGCCAGCAAATACATGATTGCCAAAGTGGTAAATTCAAAATAAGTTAAGGAAATGTCGCTACAATGGGCTTCGACAATCTCAAAACTAGAAATCAGTGCTTTATCCGAGGCTGACTTGCCATTCAACTGCACGCGTTCATTAAAAAGTAAAAAATGTGGCTTGATATACAAACCAACTTTATAACCGGCGCGTAGCAGCATCGACTCTAGCATGGCAGAGGTTGAGCCTTTACCATTGGTTCCAGCCACCATGATCACAGGGCAATTGAACTGTATATTTAGTCGCTCCTTAACCAATTTGACCCGATCCAGGCCCATATCGATAGTTTTAAAGTGGCGCGACTCAAGCAATACCAGCCATTCGTCAAGTGTGGCAGGTTTGATGGGAGCGTTATATGGACTTAAATGTGTAGGCATGCATACTCTCACTCACTTAATGAAAAAAATAATAGCCCAAACAGCTAGCGGTTCGGGCTATGCATCCGATACAACGGTTATATAAACCTCAAGCCAGCGTTTCCGCCGGTTGATTTTGCAACAAGGCAAGCAAACGCGCAATTTCCTCGCGCATCTTGCGACGGTCCACAATCATGTCAACCGCACCTTTGGTGACCAGAAATTCAGCTCGTTGGAAGCCTCCAGGCAATTTTTCACGCACGGTGTTTTCAATCACGCGTGGACCGGCAAAACCAATTAAGGCTTTAGGTTCAGCGATGACAACGTCGCCCATGAAAGCAAATGAGGCAGATACGCCACCCATTGTCGGATCAGTCAATACGCTAATGAACGGTAATTTCTTTTCCGATAACTTCGTTAGCATTGCAGTAGTTTTTGCCATCTGCATCAATGACAGTAAACCTTCCTGCATACGTGCGCCGCCAGTTGCCGTAATACAAATAAATGGGACTTTTTGCTCTAGTGCGACTTGCACGCCACGAACAAAACGCTCACCTACGACCGAACCCATGGAACCACCCATGAACTCGAATTCAAAACAAGCAACGACCACTGGTAAGGTCATAATCGCACCACCGAGCACAATCAGAGCGTCTGTTTCACCAGTAGCTTCCATCGCTGCTTTAAGGCGATCAAGATATTTTTTACTGTCTTTGAATTTGAGCGTGTCAATTGGCAATGTTTCCTGACCAATTTCATACCGCCCGCCAACATCAAGTAAAGCATCTAGGCGATCACGAGCGCGAATCCGCAAATGGTGACTGCATTTCGGGCAAACATGAATATTCGATTCCAAATCGGTCCGGTATAGCACTGCTTCGCAAGACGGGCATTTAACCCAAAGTCCTTCGGGGATAGATTTTCGTGTCGCTGAATCACTGCGCTGGATGCGCGGGGGGAGTAATTTTTCAAGCCAACTCATAGAGCGACCTCCTTCATATTCTTTACTTGCCGAATTGTACCTTCAACCAAAAAACAGCGATAGCAAATAGCTTTTTGTTAGTAAATCAGCATTGGTATTGCCTATTTCTTGTAGCTATTCGTCCAAGGTTTTACGCACACCACTAAGAAACGTTTGTACCGCAGCAACTGCATCCCCACGTGGGGTATTTTCGAGCTCCTGAATAATACGACTACCGATAATGACAGCATCCGCAACCTGAGCTACCGCTTTTGCGGTAGCGGCATCACGGATACCGAAACCGACACTAATTGGTAATTTAACATGCTTGCGTATCGCGGCAATCCGCTTAGTAACCTCAGCAATATCAATATTTTCCGCCCCAGTCACACCTTTGAGTGAAACATAATAAACAAAACCGCCACCGACGTTAGCTACTTGCTGGATACGCTCTTCAGTGGAGGTCGGGGCCAGAAGGAAAATCGGGTCCATGCCGTTAGCGCACATTTTTTGCGCAAATTCTTCACATTCTTCCGGCGGATAGTCAACCACGATATTGCCGTCCACACCAGCTTCTTTCGCGGCGCTAATAAAAGCATCGGCGCCCATACGTTCGAGGGGGTTCGCGTATCCCATCAGGACCACTGGCGTATGGGTATTAGTTTGGCGAAACGTCTGTACGTAATCCAATACATCATGCAGGCTAACATTAAATTTAAGCGCACGTTCACATGCGCGCTGGATAACAGGCCCCTCTGCCATCGGATCAGAGAAAGGGATGCCAAGTTCAAGAATGTCAGCACCACCTGTGACAAGTGCATGCATTAACGGTACGGTCAGTTCAGGATCAGGGTCGCCTGCAGTAATAAAGGGGATCAGGCCTTTTTTATTATTTGCGGCCAGTGCGGCCAACGTAGTATGGATTCGTGACATGGTTTGTCTAAGTTAATATTTGTGGACTATTGCACAAGCTGTTGATGTAGTTCAAAGGAGTGGCGCGATTAGCGCTGAAGACAACACACTAGAAGTACGCATGTCGCCAATTATCAGCGCTCATTTCACTGTAGTTACCTCAGACTTTTAAGCACTCCGCAACCGTATGCATATCCTTATCACCACGGCCAGACAGATTAGCAAGGATAATTTTATCCTTCGGCAACGTCCCAGCCAGCTGGGCTGCGTAAGCTAGCGCGTGACTAGATTCCAAAGCAGGAATAATTCCTTCGATTTGGCAGCAGATATGAAATGTTTCTAATGCCTCATCGTCAGTAATGGTTTCGTAGGTAGCACGACCAGAATCCTTCAACCATGCATGTTCTGGACCAACACCAGGGTAATCCATGCCGGCCGACACAGAGTGAGTTTCAATGACTTGACCGTTCGCATCCTGTAACAAATAGGTACGATTGCCATGCAATA
>JACMQE010000278.1 GCA_014377145.1 Glaciimonas sp.
GATCTTGCGCATCAACGCGTGGAGTTGGTTGGTTGCGATTACGCTTTGGATAATCGTTGGTTTTCAGTTGGTGGAGATTGGCCTGCTAGCGATCATCTTGCTAGTTTTGTTGCTTTTTTCACCAGCATTAATTGTTGCCATTAAATCGCTGCGGATATGCTTATTGAGTAAGCCGATTCTGGGAATTTTTAAACGTATTTTGCCACGCATGTCGCACACTGAGCGCATCCAATTGAAGCAGGAACCATCTGGTGGGGTGCAGAGTTATTTTCAGGAAAATCTAACTGGAACAAATTACTATCATTGGCAGCACCCTCCTTAAGCGAGGGGGAACAAGCATTTTTAGACAATGAAGTAAAACAATTGTGCGGATTGGTCACCGCTTGGGAAACCACCGAAGTCTGGCAGAACTTATCCCCAAAGGCGTGGCAGCTTATCAAGGAGAAGGGATTTCTCGGGATGATCATCCCGAGGCAATATGGTGGCAAAGAGTTCTCTGCCTATATGCATTCACAAGTGATCATGAAACTGTCATCACACTGCTCGGCGGCAGCGATTTCTGTAACAGGAGTACGGTACTGATGCACAAAAAGACTATTACTTGCCGTGTTTGGCGGCTGGACGAGATTTTCCTTGTTTTGCGTTGATCAAGCCCATATGCTGGTTCCGATGCAGCAGCTATCCCCGATGTGGGGGTAGTGTGCAAAGATGTGTACCAAGGTCAGGAAATGTTAGGTTTTCGTATCACGTGGGACAAACGCTATATCACGTTAGGACCGATTGCTACCCTGCTCGGGGTGGCGTTCGGGTTCATGATCCAGAAGGTCTGCTTTCCAGCGAAGGCAGGTTTGGGGTGCATGGCGGGGGTGATCACGAGATTACTTGCGCATTGATTCCCACTAACTATCCTTGGGTCGTCATCGGGTGGCGTCATTGGCCGCTGGATGACGTTTTTCAAAATGGACCCACATATGGAAAAGACGTTTTTATTCCGCTGGAATAGGTCATCGGCGGACTGGTCCAGATTGGCGAGGGCTGACATATGTTGATGAAATGTCTGGCGGCGGGCCGCGCCATTTCGCTACCATCGTTAACGGTCGGTTTTTTCAAGATGGCGGTGCGCGGTACCAGCGCTTATGTTGCTATGGGTAATCAATTCAAGATTCCAATCGGTAAGTTTGAGGGGATTCATGAAATGCTGGCACGCACGTGCGGCAATCTCTATCTGATCGATACCACGCGCAGATTATCAGCGATGGCGGTAGATCGCGGCGAGAAGCCATCGGTCATTTCAGCGATTTCCAAACATCATGTGATCGAACGAGTCCGCGTCATCGTCAACGCTGGCATGGATATTCTGGGCGGCAAAGACATTTGTATGGGCCAAGTAATTTTCTAGCATGGACCCATCAGCAAATACCGATTGCGATTACTGCTGAAGGTGCAAACATCCTGACGCGTTGCCTGATTATTTTCGATCAGGCATTTTTCGGACATGTTAGTTTTATCTTCGCCAACGTTGCACGCACCTTATTGGGCGGCCTCTCGGCAGGCATTTTTCTGATAGCACCAAAAGTCGCCCTGGTCGAATTGCGACATTTTTATCGCGCTGTGAACCGTTTATCGACCGCATTTGCGCTGCTGAGCGATGCGTCAATGTTTGTGCTGGGCGATTCGCTTAAATTTCGCGAACGGATTTCGGCAAGATTGGGCGATGCGCTATCACAGCTGTATCTGGCATCAAGTGTGCTCAAGCGCTATGAAGACGATGGTCGTCAATCGGATGATTTGCCGTATGTACATTGGGCTGCGCAAGATGCATTGCATCAGGCGCAAGAAGTTTATCTAGCTGTATTAGCGAATTATCCGAATCGAGCTCTGGCCTTGATGCTGTGGCTATGGGTGTTTCCGTTTGGTCGCTCTTACCACCAACCGTCCGATGCGCTCGATAGCACACTGGCGCGGGTAATGCAGACCGATGGGGCCAGTCGGGACCGCGCTTTGATTGTCGATATTTATTTTCCTAGCCATACGCATGTACCGACCTCCTATGGGGAGATTGCTTTTAAGTTGATTATGCAAGTCAATACGATTGAGATGCGTCTGAAACAGATGATCAAAGAAGAAATCCTAGCCCTGATTCCACAAAGTCTGATTGCAATGCAAAACTGGATCGCGGCGGTAGCGACTGGCGGATTTATTACGCCGGAAGAAAATCAGATCCTCAGCGATTTTGCCTATTGCGGTGATACCAGCGTGCAGGTCGATGATTTTCCGCAAGATTGAAACCGGCAACAGGCGCTGCAAAAAAGGCATCAGTTGACCCATTAGCAATACCATCAGTATTAAGTAATAAACAAACGAAGAAACAAATGAAGGGATCACAACCACAAAACCAGCATTATTGATACAAAAGTAACGCCACACGAAGCACAACAGAAAGCACTTCAGGATTTTTGAATAGAAAACTTATGACTACACTTACCAAACCCGGCGTCAGATTGCGTCCTTTAGAAAGGGACGACTTACATTTTGTCCATAAACTCGACAACAATAGTCACATCATGCGGTACTGGTTTGAAGAACCGTACGAAGCCTACGTCGAACTTGTGCAACTCTACGATCAACATATTCACGCTCAAGGTGAGCGGCGATTTATTTTGGAGAGCGATGCAGGCGAAATGGTTGGGTTGGTCGAATTGGTTGAAATCAATTATATCCATCGACGTGCAGAGTTTCAGATCATCGTCGCCCCTATCGCACAGGGTAAAGGCTATGCCGAGTTAGCGACCCGGCTGGCGATTGAATACGCATTTTGCGTTCTCAATCTATATAAGCTTTGTCTGTATGTCGATAAAGAAAATAAAAAAGCGATTCATATTTACGACAAATGTGGTTTCACGTTAGAGAGTGAATTACGCAGCGAGTTTTTCGTCGACGGCGTATATCGCGATGCAATCCGAATGTGTATGTTTCAACCAGAATATCTGGCTAAACTTGACCGTTAGTACGGTAATCGATCTGGCAACGTAAAAACAGCGGTAATTGCCGCTGTTTTTACGTCCTTATCCATTGAGGTGATTGCCTTTAATATTCCTTAGTCACATTGCGGCGCAATCATTTCCACATATTCATACAATTCCTCCAGAATTTTCTTGCCGCGCGCATCCACATTTTCTGACAATGCGTAATATTGACGCAAAAAAATCGTCAATATTACGCGTCCCGGCCGCGTCGTCAAATAAGCGGGCTGCGCGATGTTTTTCCCAGCGCTGGCTTTCTTCTTCTGACAAAAGGTGTGCGGAAAATTGCGGGCACGATAACGGAACAGCAATTCTGCTAGCCATGGGTCGTCGAAGTGGGGGTCGGCACCGCTTAGCTTTTGCGGCGACATCGTGCGTAAGTCGGTCAGTGTGTGGCGATCGTGATTGCCGATAAAGCCACCATACAAATCTTCATCGACATCAATCGGTGCTTCCTTGGGGCGCTTGAATACTTGTCCCCATATTATGCTAAAATCTGGCACCTTTGATACGGTATCTGCATGTTTTAGCGCCAATTCATATTCTATTCCCCATTTCTTGGCCATTTCAGGGGCTAACGTTTTCAGATTACCGATCACCATCGGTGATTTGTTCATGTGAATCAATTTCAACGGCAAGCGTGCCATGTCTTCCGGCAGGTCGGCGATTTTGTTAAACAAGCGCATCCGCACGGTTTCTGGGGGCAGCGCAAATAACTCGCTGGGATCGAAGGCAAGATTCCAGGCCAATATTTCGTTCTTATTGGTCGGATGCAAGGCTAGCTGCCAAATCAGCGTGATACAACCTTACTCAGCAGAAAACATGACAGATATATGCAAGAAAATTTCGTTGGTAGACACAGCTCCGTGGCAACGCGTTCTTTTTTGTGCAGCCCCAGGCAAAAGTCGTATAGTTTGGGTTAATGCTGCTGGACGAGCCGCGCTAACGCAATCGTGGCACGCACATCCGATAGCGCATCATGCGCCCCTTCATGACTGATGCCATTCGTGGCAGTCAGATGTTCCAGTCGAAAACTAGGGCGGCCTTCAGTATTGGCGGGCCACTGTATGCCTTCCGAACGCAACGCGTAAGTGGTCCGTACCACGTCCAGAATATCCCAGCGACCGCACCGGTTTTGCCGTTCGCGGGAATACGGCTTGATCAAATTACGCCAAAACATGAAGCGCGTGATTTCATCATCGAAGCGGATCGTGTTGTAACCAACGCCGATAGTGCCTTGTTTCGAAAATACACGTTCAATCTCGGCTGCAAACTGATATTCGGGTATCCCACGCTGCAAACATTGCTGCGGCGTAATGTAGGTAATTAGGCAAGACTGCGGGCCGGGTAAAAAATCAGGAGCAAGTTTGCAATACAACATGATCGGTGTACCGATTTCATTCAATTCACCATCGGTGCGGCGCCGGGCGGTCACGGCGTGGTTGCCCCCCCAAAGGCTTTGTATTCGTGTCGTAACAGACTAGCCTCACTCATTTGTAAATAACTCCAATTTTTTCATAACGAAATAGTAGCAAATCCTAATGATAATGCGCAAACGCCCTTGTACTTTACTATTAGTCATCAGCAGCTCATCAAAATGTCAACAAAACTTGGGGAGGGAGTACTGAAGTCGGTCGTACCTGAATCGTAGGAACGATTCGTCCATATTTTATTTGACGTTTGATCCACCGGGTTTCGCTCCTTAAGCGCTACGTAGAAATTGGCGAAGTGATGTATACGATCATCATAAAAAAATCGCTGCAATTGTTTTAAGTATTGTGGGGATCTCTCGTAAGGACATTAAGCTTAATATGTAAGAAAACAGCATATTGACGGTCTAGTTCAGATGCTGAAGATAAAATGGCCAGTAGCCAGTATTGGGGACTTTTGGCTACGCCACTGAATTTTTTGGTATTTTAAATGCAAATATAGCAGCTGCGTTGCATGGCAACCTCAGCCGTCTATTTTGTCAAGCTTCGATTGTTGCTCTTTGAAGCCCCGCATCTAGCTTCTGCACTTTCTAAAACACCAAAGATAGTCCGATTACTGATCGCCCATTAAAACAACAGAACGCTCACCGCGCCTTCTATCACTGTTTAACAAATGACGGCAGCTTTCAAAGTGCTTTTTTTGGAACCGTTATGGAACTTCGGCAAGTACGTTATTTTGTGCTCGTCATCGGGCAAGGCGGCATATACCGCGTCGCTCGTGAGCTTGGTGTCGTCACTTCTGCACTCAGCCAGCAAATAAGTCGTCTTGAAAACGAACTATCGACGCGTTTATTACAGCGCACGTCGAGCGGTGTCAAACCTACTGGTGTCGAACTTGCGTTCTTGCATCAGGCACAAAACTCGCATTGCGTCATGTTGATGACGCGGCACGCGCCGCACAGCAAGCCTGGTTGTCGGGCCAACGTCAGCGTCGGTATGGCGCCCAGCACTACCAGCGCGTACGCGGTTTGTCTTTCATGCGTGCGAGGCGAGAACGTTATCCCGATGTACGGTTGTATATGGTAGAGAATCTGTCGGGTCATCTGACGGCCATGGTGAGTGCCCAGCAAATCGATCTTGCGATCCTATTCCATGCCGATCCGTCTCAGCATCGCGCCCTGTCCTGTATGATGAACCGAATTTGGCGCGAATGTCACACAGCGCTGAATGAAAAGCGTGAGGAGTTAAATGTATTAAGATCGAAAATATCGTTCAAACGCTTCTATTTACATTTTATTAACTAGAAAATATGTTGGTTGAAGAGGTGTTAATGTTGGAAGGTTGTCAGATAAATTATTTTTTTACAACTATATAACATGGTTGAACCTGAAATAAAATAATTAGCCCGTAGAATTCATAAAGCTGATAAATGCTATGAGGATTCGAAATTGGTACTATTCTTTGGGAGCAATATTCTAATAGTGCGCCGCAACATGCGTGATGTTGATTGCGGTAATCATTGAATAAGAAAATATCATGTCTAAATTAGCGCTTAATAACAATACCCAAACCACCGGTTTTTCAGCATATTTGTATCTTTCTTTAAATGCATCGGCAATGCTTATGATTTATCGGAGGCAGCACGTAAAGAAGCGTATTTAGCTGAATCATCTGACTTATATGAGCTGGAATATCGTATTCGTCAACTAGATCGCGAAACTGTCCCATCCACAGCCTCGATGAAGAGTTTCTAATACATTACTTTTGTATTAACTGATTGGTTGAACTGAAAATTAGCCTCAGCCTGTTAGTTTAGTCATTAGTTGTTGATTATTAGTAATAATTAGTGTGAATATCGTAAATAAAAAATTAAAGAAGTGAGGTTGTATCCACAACAGTCAATCGTTAAGGCGCACTCATGCATCAAATATGATCCAATACATTGGACGCAAGGCTTTTAAGCTTCTTAGCTTTCGTTATGCGATGCGTTGTGAAGCCTATTTTAAACATCAGTTTGAATTTCACAACAGCGAGAAATATCCGACTGTTGGCGATACAGCGAAAAATGGGCCAACTATTCCCCGCCATTTCGTAAAAGCTGTGGATTCACGAAAATCGACATTATGATTTTCCGAGGGTGTGTTGAATTTTGTGTAAGTCTTATTAACCTGTTCATGATCCAATACTACAAAAAAATATTGAACAAGTCATCAGAACCCACCGTTCCAGCCTGCAACAGTCTGAGCTGATAGTTTATGGTCAAGCAGCGTACGTTTAGCGTTCCGCAGGCCGGATCACTGACAGGGATTACGTGTAGTACGTACCGAACCTTACCTGTACTTTCTAATTTGATCGTATATATTTTTGTCCCGGTTTCTGGTGATGCGCGCATCTCATCAGGTAAGGCTTTTGGATAACAATTATTCACTGTGAATTCTCATTCCATGCAATTACTGGCTCGTAAGAGGACGGTTGCCGCTTGTGTACGGTTCAGTATTGCGAATATACGCGCATAACCAGGCGCAGCAATCACGCTCAACATGCCGACGATGGCGACCACAACCATCAGTTCGATTAACGTAAAACCAGGTGGGTATAAGATGTATTTTTTGTGCATCGGTGATCCTTTGATTGCTACAACGCTAGTGGTGATAGGAATGATCGATGTGAACCAGGGTAGGAATCTAGAACAGGCATCTCAAAAGATAGTTCTTTATTTCAAGGTGAAATTGTCATTTACTGGACCACCGGAAATGAAATCTGACAACATGATGTACGACGTACCGCCACCCGTACAGAAATCCATGTTGGGTGCCAACGTAGTAGACAATACAACCTTATTTTCTATACTTTGCAATTGCCCTACAAAGCGCTCGCCAGTCTTGATCAGATCGATATTCCAATCACGTTTGGTGTGCCAATCGATAGCAGATTTTGTCGAGGCCCGCCCGTTCGTGACGCTATTGATGATCATTGGTGTTAAGACTTGCGACTGCAAGTCAGCGCTTCGTAATGTGCGATTTACATCGTTCGGATTGTCCCAAATGCCATACAGGGTGTAGGTATCGATGTTGGTCCGATCGGATGTTTCATATTATTTCCCCGATCCTACCGTCACCAAATAGCCGCCCATTGGTGACGGTGCGAGCAAAGGTTGCTGGACGATAGGCTGGGTTTTGTTTGTGCCATTTTTTGCGGAAGATAATTGATATTTTGACCAATTATTGGAATTTTTATCGCTTAAATCGAACTTCCACAGATTGCCTTGAACATCACCGGCGTATGTTAAAGCCAATTCGTGCTGCAGTCCAAAGAGTAAAGCGGGCGTCGATAAACCGTTAGGTACATCTTTGTCGCCTACGTTAGTATTTATTTTTTTGAATCAATCTACCATTCGCAATATCGACAATATACAAGACCGCTTTCCATTCGGCGATGTCATGCCCGTTATCAAATACCGCAGCCCATTATATTGCCCATATCGGCAAAATCGCCGCTCGCCACAATTTCCAATAAAATACTCTCCGCATCCAGATTGGTGGGATCGGTGACATCAATCGCAAATACACTCTTGGCCCCGGCACCGGTGCTGCCTACCAAAATATTTCGCTATTCTTGTCCTATGCCTTTTCCTCTAATATAAGCATCGTCCTCGACCAAACGTCTATTGACAAAATAATGATGTTGATAATCGGCTTTGCTCAGTGATGCCAGATGGGGATAAACCGTATTCGGAATAAAAGCGATTTTCTCAATCCTTGTTTTTGTATCAAAACCATGCAGCATCCCATCATTGGCGCCCACATATAGCATGCCTGGACGCTTTTTTTTGCGGTCATAAACGCTTGATATTTTGTATTAATCGAGGCTTCGCTGTTACGGGGGGGGGTAAAGCCGAAATTGTTTCCTCTTACAAACAACGGTGCTGAATTGACGATATCGCCAAGTTTGTTTTCAAGATATCTAAAGCCTTTTCCTATCCCGCCTACAGATTGTTCTCGCGCCGTGTTACCGCTTAGATATTCCAATATTTTTTTCGATGGTAAATGAATTTTTTGCTCAACAGCCAAATTGGCGGCTATAAATTCTTGTGCTTTATTTTCGATCGGATTCCACGTAAAGATGTGACGTTTATGCCAAGCGGGCAACAGGTTTGCTGCATCCCATTGCAACAATTTCTGCGCATTATCATGATAAACGTTATAAGCCCTTACATGCCCAATCCATTTACCTGATTCAAAGCTCGGTGCGTATGCCCAATTTTCGTTAGCGGGTTTTTGAGAGAGGCCAGGAACAGAGCAATGCTGGATCCAGCGCTGGCTGTGTGCTGGATCGATTGCAGCACATTCATCAAACTATTTTTAAATTTCTGCGGGTCTTTAGCGTTGAAATAGGTGCCATGACCATTCACTGCGGCATGCCATAAATCATCGACGGTGGTGACGATATTCATTGCAGGAATTGGCCAGTTTTTTCCCATTTTTGATATCAGCGTAATCCCCGCTCGTCGCCATTTTGTAATCGGATTGAGAGCGCAGTTTTCCGTTACCATTGATCCCGATGCTATGGATGACCATGTTTTGCCAGCTAGCAGGATCGGTTGCGGTGGGCGTGATATCACCGGCGGCTCCACCGTTGCTTGTTCTAAACCTGATATCCATACTCCAGTATTTCATCGCTACATCGGGTAGCGTGTTGGCCGTTGCTATCGGTCCTTCGGAGAAAGGTGGAGGGAAATAGAGGCCCTGAAAAAGAGGTGTGCCAGATACCGGATCAAGGTTAACAGCCGCTGGCAAAAAAGGTATTCTTCTATCTTGATTGTCGACGCTGAGTGGCAGTGGTAGGTTATTTACTTCACCCTCGTTCCAATAACCATCGGTCATCATTAGGGTATAATTTCTTTGGAATTATCTGGCGGTATTTTTGTTATGCCGCGCATACCGCCGCCGCTATATTATTTACCTACAATATTGAATGCGTTAATTAAAGGTGTGGAACCTTCAGATTCAATCCCGTATATTTGCTTAAACCAGCTTGCTTTGTAACCAGTATTAAACGTAGATACAGGTAAAAATACTTTTCATTTAGATTTAGCATTTTCAGACCAAGGCGGAAGTGTTTACCGAATCTTGAAAAAGCTGTCCCCAGCATCGTTTTGTCATCAGTTCCCAGGTCCGATAAAACGAAAACCAGTTGGCAAAATTCTGTATTTCTTCCTTGTAAGTGCATTTTGAAAAATCTTTGCAATCTGTGCGTGTCATGGGCCGTTGGTAGGTGAAAGATTTGTCATAAAAAGAAATATCGTGGCGCTTATAGCCTGTGTAAGCTTGATCTCGATTACCAGTTTGCGCATTGCTACCGTCCCCTGTGTAATAAAACGCGTACATTGCCACGTAGGCACCGCCACTACAGCACGTTGAAATATTGTTAAATTTTCGTGAATAGATTGGAAGCCAGCCAGACCATCTACATACCGTTTCCATATGGATTAACTTGCGTGACAAATGTGACAGCATTGGCCATAGGCAGACCATCTGACTTAGTGCGTTAATCCGTTGCTCTGCAAGCTGCAATAGCAAGGCATCTTCGGGCTGACTTTCGGTAGAGGCGTCACGGAAATCGGTAAGTAGGCAAAAATGTAAATGCGGATCGCGATTCGCCAGAAAACGCACTTCCAGTGCTTCACAGAGGTCATCGACGTTATCTGCGTGAATCAGCCTGATAGGAACCAATACCAGCGTTTTTGCCTCGGCTGGTATCCCCTCCGAAAAATCCATGCGCGGCAGTCGTTGTGGCTTGGCGACTAGTATTGCCAATTAGATAATCAGCGCCAGTGCCAAATGGCTGCTGGCGATCAGTGTGAGTAC
>JACMQE010000279.1 GCA_014377145.1 Glaciimonas sp.
ACGAAATCGATAAAATTCGCTACCGCTACAAAGGCACGATTGATATTGCGCCAACACGGGTCAATTGGACTGCAGAAGTAACGCTTAATGATGTTGTTAAAGGATCTTTAAAAGGAACTCTGCAAGGTATTGGTGATGATGATGGGCCGGTAAGAAGGGCAGTTGACCTTGCTGTCAAGGCAGCGATTCAATCATCTGTTGGAATGGCAATTAAGTAAATACTATTCAATTGATAACAATATGAGCAAGTCCAAAATGTGATTTTGATCTCGTTCGGCTCTATGCGAAAAATAATGTTCGGGTTTGATTGTCGTTATCTTTGCTATTCTGCAGTGGATAATCTTCACGTATATTCATTGAGAAAGTCTATTGATGAACTTCGTGAAGAATCGTTGTTGTCATTAGACATCCCAAAATGGATGTAGTTATTACGACTGACCACGTTAGCACAGCTCAATGTGGGAACTCTCGCTCATGATATTAATGTAAAGAAAATGAAAATAAGATGGCTAAATCAAGCGATGCGAAATCAACTACAACATACTCGAAGAGTTTCACGGGAAGTTTGACCGATCCAAACGGCAACGTGCGTCATTTCATTCAAGGTGCCTGTTGTCGCAATTTTGATTTGCCAGCGGTTGAATATGCCGATGGCACCAAAATTTGGTATAAGGAAAACCCGAAACGGGGAGAAGGATTTGGACAGCGCTCTGAAATTCAACATCGAGTTGGTGGCGCCTCTGCCATTTATGCAAGTGGCGTTGAGCACTGGATGCAAAACGGAGTTTTTCATCGAGACGATGGAGAGCCTGCATTCATTTCCAAGACGATTAAGAAATGGTACGTCAATGGAAAATTGCTGAAAATTGAGCGAACAGGTTACTGATAGGAAATAAATGAAACATAAACCTAATGATTTCCTAATCGGTTGTGTAGTTATCGCAATAGTTATGGCTCTATCCATGTTTACTGGCGGCCTAAAAGTCTTGATTTATGGTGGTTGGGCAATTTCGTGCGGACTTCTAATTTTTTTACTTCTGAAGGTGAAGCGAACAGGCACCACGATACTTGCAATAATTTTATTGCCATCTCTTTTGTTAAGAAATTTTCTGCCAAAGAAGTTGCGAATACAGCTTGAGGAAGCCAAAACGAAAGCGATAGACAGCGCTGCTCTAAGACCGTAAGCGGCCAGAAGCTGCCGCTCACGTTGGCCGCGCGTCAGTCAACATCTACACCCAAGAACTTGACAGAGCTGAATGCTTCGCGACTAGCGGAACGCCTGCCGTGTCCTGATGGTAGTCGCAAGTCTGTCGCGTGTTATTCTTAACATCATTTTTAGGAGGCAACATGCCGGCGCCAATGGTTTTCATCTCATACTCCCACGACTCGCCCCAGCACAAGGAATGGGTTTTACAGCTCGCGATTACCCTGCGAGCCCATGGGATCGACGTGACGCTTGACCAGTGGGATCTTGTGGCGGGGCAGGATATGGCCGCATTCATGACCACAGGCATCCGCACCGCCGATCGCGTAGTGCTGATCTGCTCCGAGGCATACGTTTCCAAGGCAGAGGGCGGCATCGGCGGCGTGGGTTATGAACGGTTGATCGTCACCGGCGAAGTCATCGGCGCCATCGACACGATCAAATTCATCCCCGTCATCAGAAACAACCCGGGCACACGCAAGGTGCCAGACTTCCTCGGCCCGCGCAAGTATGTCGACTTCACCGAGGACGGTCAGTACGCAGCGAGGCTCGAAGAACTGGCGCGCGAGATTCAAGGAGCGCCGGCCACGGTGAAGCCGAAACTTGGTGAGAATCCGTTCAAGGCCGAAGTGATCGCGCCAGCTGAGCCGGTTCGCGCCGCGAGCCCAAGCGGCACCACAGACGCAGGCGTGCCGATCCTGAGCGGCGACTGGTTTAAGTCCCAACACGACGCGGCGGCGTATGGCATTGGGATGCTCCACCAAGGCCCCGATGGATCAATGCAGCGCTTCACCGCCCTTGGTGCGATGGAACTTCGATTCGGCCTGTACAGCGGCTTGAACAAGACACAGATTGAACTGCTCAACGCGGTGCGCGCGTCGGAAATCAAGACCTTCGGGTGGCCGATTGGAGTGCTCCTTGAGAATCGCGACGAGTACAAGCCGCGCCCCTTCGGTGATGGCATCCGCGCTGAAATTTCAATTGCGGATGACGGTGATACGTCCTATGACTATTGGGCGGTTCGCAAAAGTGGCGACTTTTACCTGCTTCAGAGTTTTTTCGAGGATAAGCGCGCAAAGAACGCGCTGTTTTTCAATACCCGCATTGTTCGAGTAACCGAGTCACTCCTGTTCGCGAGCAGGCTCTACACAACATTGGGCGTGGCGCCGGACGCCAAGGTGAGTGTGCGCTTCACGCATACAGGACTGGCCGGACGTATGCTCAAGAGCGCAAGCGGGAATCGCTATTTGTCGACCCAGTCGACGTCCCTTGAGGAAGTGTCGGAGACCGAAACGGTAATTGTGCTGGGCGACATCCACACCGCGCTGGTAGACGAGGTTCGGCGCGTCTGCGAGCCCATGTTCATGCTGTTCGACTTTCAGGAGCTCGCGCCGCAGGTGTACGAAGACATCGTGCGCCGGTTCGAGGCCGGCGAAGCCACCTAGTCGCGATCGCGAACAGTCATCTTTTCAAGCCGGGCCGACTTTGAGGAGCTGCGCTCAAACTCGCCCATTAGTGCCGGGCTTCCGCATCCATGCCCAGCAGCGATAGGGACTGCAGACAGCAGGTCATTCGTATTGTCATGTTGACCGTCCCCTTTAGTGCGACAAGCGAAGATGACGGAGACGAAACGACCGCGTACAATCGGCCAAAAGCGGACGGTGAAAAGAAGGCTGTATTTGGAATTGCTCTTGTAAATCATAAAAACTAAGTTAGTACCCTATGCCGAACAAATCCATTTTTCTACTTTGGCTGATTGCCTTATTTTCAATCGGCGCATTGCCTGCAACGGGAATGGCAGTCACAACGAATCAAGTTAATTCTCTTCCTGCGTCGGTATACGCATTAGAAAGAATTGATCCAAAAAATGGACTCGATGACAATGATCTAGTTCCGGTTGACTCGATTATCGGAAGTGCACACTTTGTTGCTCTCGGTGAAGCAATGCATACTTCCGGTGGATTTCATGACATTCGTTTTCGAATCATTCGACATCTGATTCGGGACAAAGGGTTCCGGGTCTTTGCGCTAGAATCAAATCGACTGATGTCCGAACCTTTGATTGACTTTATTGATTCTTGCAAGAGTTCATCTGAAATTGATCAAAAACAATTGCATGGTGCGCTGGATTCAATCTATCCGGTATTTGCCAGTGAAACTATGAAGGACATGGTGACTTGGATTTGTCAGTACAATTCACAAAACCCATCTGATACGGTCTCATTTACTGGATTTGACATACAGGAAACCAGCCGTCTGTCAGAAGCTATTTCAAGGGCACTTAAGGTAACTCAAAATGAATTCCTGTTGACTGGTCCACTGAAGGACATACAACGCTGTGCGATGGAAAATCGTCCTGAAGAGGTTACCTTGCAGTCGGAGCAGTCATGTTCTGCGAAGATCAGCACAATTTTACAGTTCATTTCTAAGCCTAACGAGTTAGACCTCTTTCGCAATGATCTAGAACTATTGAGATTGAACCTAAGAAGCCTTCGCGCGCGTATTCATTTGAATTATTTGAATACTTTAGGAAAGGCGCGACTACCTGAAGCCTATCAAGTGCGCGATCAAGCCATGGCAGACCAATTACTAACCTTGAAATCGATAGCCTGGCAGAATAGGCGTGTCATTATTTGGGCGCACAACGCGCATATCGAAAAAGAAGGGCTGATGGATTCTTTCCCGTCTGGATCTCCTTTTGCAGGATTCAAAAATCTAGGGCAATACTTAAGTGAAGCGCTAGAAATTGACTACAAGGCTATTGGTTTGTTGGCATTCCAAGAAGAAGTCAATTGGGAAGGTGCGTCCGCTATATGTAACATCGCCCACACTTATCCGAATGCGAGTTCTGCCGAATATCACTTGAGGTTATTGGACAGCCCATACTTGATTGTTGATACCAGCGCAATGCGCCAAAATCGTTTGGGCTTTTTTGATTCTGCTGCGGAATATGAATATTCTCAGGGCTCAAAAGGTAACCTAGTTCGTCAGTTCGACGGACTGATTTATCTGCAGAATTCACAGGCAATGATTCCGATATCGTCCCCGGCTTGCCCAATTGTTCCTGATTGGCCAAAACCGAATGTAGGCGGTACGTTATAGGTACCATTCATGGCATTGGTGGATTCATTTAAAGCGATCGATGTTTTTAGTAATTCAACAGAGTTTTCCCAATTGGTTCTAAAAACTAGAGATTCTTTAAATCACTGCTGATTGTCCATTTTCCAGAACCCTAGCCAACTACTTATTCACCTGAGTGCGGGGCCTCACGCAAGGTCGAGTGTGTTACCGCTTCAATCAGATTCGATAGGCCGCTATTGGGAATTGTGAAGGACTGCATTGGGGCGGGTGCCGCCAGTGGTTTTTTTACATTGATCGTCTAGAATCGCCAAAACTTGACAATCGACGATCCCAAGGCAAGCGGCAGCAATGGAAGAATAAGCAGCCATTACGGTTTGCCCCAAGCCACCAATTATTTTGCGGCTCATAATAATGTCGAAATTGCTTTTCCATAAAGTTTCTGCCACTGAGAAAATTTTTATTTCTTCATGAAATTTTGTTTGTGATTACTTTTTTGAGGCAACGTGGTTTACATGATTTTTCACGCACTGTTAGGGGATCGGCGATTTGTGCATCGCGGTAGCAAAATTTTATGTGCTGTTTCTATATAAATACTAACATTAAGGCTATCTGGATAAACTTTAGAGTACATCAAAAAATTGACTTCGAGCAATACCCCTCATGTACTATATTGATCATACTGAAAAAATTACCTCTACAAAGAGATATTTATGCAAAAAAGTCATGAAAAAGACCGCTTTGGGATACATGAAGATAATTTACGTGCAGCCACAAAAGTATTAAAAAAAGAGAGTCTCCATTTTTGTGTTACGTGCCGTCACGCAGGGAAGTAGCTACGTTTGAATATCAAGAACTTGAGAAAATTTTAATTGAATGGATGTGTCACAGTCCAACGGAAATCATTCCGAGTCGAACACAAATCGCAGAAGTGAAATCGATTTTGCTTCAAAGACAAGATTTAGCGCAATTGAGCAATTTGATCACTATGTGCAATTACTACATGCAAAGCGATTAATAGCTTGATATGTGGCCCCGTCCGAGACTTCTCGTCGTCTCCATGTGTTTCTTTATCCGGCGGTTTCAACTCAATAGCCTCGCAAGCAAGTTTAAAAAAAATACATCTCCTCGTTTGTCTACCGACTGTATCTAACCCGCACTAGTTTTCTTTGACCACTGCTCCAATGCGAAGCAGTGCAACAACTGATAATAATCAAGCCGAAGCTTGCGTAAGACGTTAAAATCTATTTGGCAAACGGGCGCTTCGATATTGTTAGACACTTTACTGTTATTTACTCAGCACCTGCGGATAAAAGGCGGAATCGCTGGTCATGGAAGTTGAACTCAAATTGCAAATCACGGCTCCAGATACGCGAGCATTGAAACGGCATTCGATGCTGAAACAATATGCGACATCGCAGCTGCATGAGCAGAAAATTTCAGACACCTATTTCGATACGCCGGACTTCTTTCTACAACGATCCGGCGCATGCCTACGTATTCGACTTTCGGGCAGGAAGTGGATTCAAACCTTGAAGAGCACTGAACGCACTAACGGAAACAATGGTGGTTTGTATTGCCGCGATGAATGGGAATCACCGGTGGAAGGCCCATCACCAGATGTCGCACGCCTTTACGATTTGGTTCGTGAAAAGCGAAAATGGCTCAAAATGTTGCAGTCTCCGAAAGTCGGTAATTCTTTCTTGCCAATTTTTTCCACGAACATCAAACGTACAACATGGATTTTGTGTTTACCGCAGGGCGACCGGGTCGAATGCGCACTGTATCTGGGCACGCTGACACTTGAAAGTAAACAAATACCGATAAACGAAATTGAATTCAAACTGAAATCCGGAGACCCAACGCACTTATTTGATATCGCGCTGGCGCTACAACGGGATATTGCGTTGAAAATTAGCACCTTGAGCAAGGGCGATCGCGGTTATGCATTGATTGCCCCGCAACCGTATGTCCCGGTCAAAGCGATGCGATTAATATTACGAAGAAACATGACAGTTGAACAGGCATTTCAGGAAATTGCCAGAAATTGTCTTGAGCAGATACAGTCCAACGTCCCTGGCGTGGCGCTTCAATACGACCAGGAAAGTTTGCATCAAATGCGGGTCGGATTACGTCGATTACGCTCTGCATTCAGATTATTCAAGAACGTGATTGCGCTCCCCGTCGAATTGCAACAAGAGATAGACTGGCTTTCCAAGCAATTGGGAGGCGCACGAGACTGGGATGTGTTGAGCGGCTCGACCTTACCCATGATTATGCAATCCGTGTCAGACGACACCCAACTGAGTGAACTGAACCTAGCCGTATTGGCGAGAGCAAAAAAAGAACACAAAACAGCATCGACAGCAGTGAATTCTGCTCGATATACGCGATTCATTTTGTGTATAACCCGATGGTTGCTGAGACCAGAATGGGCCGAAGTGCCCCATCAGTGCAATCCGAGTCCGATAGAAATGGATGTAATGGATTTCGCTCGAAAACTGTTGGCACGTGGTGGACAGCGCTTGCTTAAGCATGGTCGAAAATTTGACGCGATGAGCACAAATGAGCGTCATCATGTGCGCATCGCTGCAAAGAAGATGCGTTATGCCACTGAATATTTTAAGTCACTGTTTTCAGAAAAAAAAGTACAACCCTATATCGAAGCGTTGACAAATTTACAGAACGAACTTGGCTGGTTCAATGATGCTGCAGTAGCCGACTGCTTATTGAGAGAACTTCAAAGCATTAAGCCCAGCCTGCGCAAAAGTATCGGATTTGTTAGGGAATATCTGGCATCGAACGTCATTTGCAATAACAGCAATATGTGCAAATCGTGGAAAAAATTTACAACAGTAAATTACCCAAATTAGTCGGCGATACGAAGTTGGAACGGACCCCAACATGACAAAAATGTCTTTCTAGCCAGCCTTCAGCAAATTGCCGGCCCTCATCATGCAAGCGTTGCAGAAAATGCCCTTGGGCATTCATTTTGCTGTGGGTGCTTAAAAGACTCATCAAACCTTGCGATTCCATCACGTGAATGTTGAGTTGGCGTAGTCGACGGTCTAGACGTGCAAAGCTCGGCCACCCGCGATCGGCCTCGCGTTTTGCCAGCATGACGGCATTCATTTCAGTATTAAAGGCTGATGTAAAGCCCATCTCCGATAAACGATAAAATATATCTTCAGCACTGGTTGGAGTTACAGCGCGTGGCAACGAATGCAACAGCACCACTATTAAATCACGTGCCCTGCATTTTTGTATGAGGGGAAAAAGTGGCGGATTTGCGGTAAGTCCACCGTCCCAATAAGCGTCGCCGTCAATGTCAATTGCCCTGTGCATCATTGGTAAGCAGGCCGATGCCAACAATACATCAAGGGACAGTTGCTTGTTACCAAATAGCCTGAGAGTTCCGGTGCTGACATTCGTCGTCGCGATAAATAGTTTGATCTGTGAAGACGATCTAATCCGTTCAAAATCGATTTGCGCCAAAAGAATGTCGCGTAGTGGGTTTATATCAAAAGGATTGAGCTGATGGGGAGAAAAAAAACGTGCCAACGAAATTGTATGCTTCATCGCTGCTGGCAAATCTGACTGCTTCGTAATATCGTCGGAGGCAGCTGTCTCTTGAGAAATAAAACTGAATGGAGCTTTGGCGGCAACACTTTCCCAGAAATTTTTCAAGGCCTGGCGTGCGCCATCACGCCCGTCAATTGCATAGCCGAATGCCAATACCGTCGCATTCATCGCACCAGCGCTGGCGCCGCTGATAGCTTCAATATCGATGCGATCGTCTTCCAATAGACGATCTAGTACGCCCCACGTAAAGGCACCGTGCGAACCACCACCTTGGAGCGCGAGCGTAACCAGCTTTGGTGACATAAAGTTCCTTCTTAGAAGACGCCATGCGTGAGGCCAGCATCGCCATGAAAGAAGCTTAGCTTGAGAAGATGACAGCTTGATGATCTGTGTCAAACGAGAGGACTTTGCTCACACTAAACACCAAGTTCAGTTACGTTTGACGACGTGCTGATCGCTCACAAAAGACGTCTACTATTTTGAGAGTAACCTGCAGTTGGCGTCGCCAACGTGACCACTGTCGAAGCGCGTTGACGCCAGTGTCATATTGACCCATGCCGCCTGTTTCGGGTGATCCCCTTTGAGCAGAATCAAAACCATAATCAGTAAGGGTTTTCGGCGAGTGCTTCTGAGGCAGTGATTTCTAGCAGGCTGGGTCAATTTGGCACTGGCATCAACACCCTGAGTTCATTGCTTGAACTGATCACCAAACACAAAATTCAATATGCCAATCTGTTTCGAAATAAACGTTACCCTTCAGAACAAACTGAATGTCCATCAAATTGACAATTGGCTGTTACTGCATATGCCAGCCATGACTAACGGTAATCGATTGTCCGGTCAACGCGTTGGAACCAAATGAAGCGAGGAATAAAGCCGTTTGTGCAACATCCTGCACGGTAGTGAATTCTCCATCCACTGTCTCCTTCAGCATGACGTTTTTTATCACATCCGCTTCCGACATCCCCAATTCTTTTGCCTGTTCCGGTATCTGTTTTTCCACCAAAGGCGTACGCACAAAACCTGGGCAAATGACGTTGGCGCGGATATTGTCTTTGGCCCCTTCCTTGGCGACCACTTTGGCCAGGCCGATCAAACCGTGTTTGGCGGCGACGTAGGGCGCTTTGAGTGGTGAGGCTTCGTGCGAGTGTACCGACCCCATATAGATAACCGTACCTCCCTTGCCACCGGCAATCATTGCGCGCATGCAGGCGCGGGTAGTGAGGAAGGCGCCGTCGAGATGAATCGCGATTAATTTTTTCCAGTTCTCCAGACTCAGATCAACAATAGGACTGATGATTTGTATGCCGGCATTGCTGATCAATATGTCCACGCTGCCATAGGCGGCGACGGCATCGGCCACGCCCTTGTCAACCTGGGCTTCATCAGTGACATTCATCGCCACTGCCATGGCAATGCCGCCTGTTTGCTCTATTTCTTTGGCGGTCGCGGTGGCGGCCTCAAGTGCCATATCGGCGATGACGATCTTGGCACCTTGTTTGGCGTATTCGATGGCGATTTCTTTACCGATACCGCTGGCAGCACCTGTGATGAGAGCAACTTTGTCTTTGAGTAGCATGGGATTTCCTTTAGCTTGATAAACTTACTTGTTAGCGAGATAGTCGTACGCGACAGTGCCATAAGGCAAAGTCAGGTCGGCTAGTATGTGTACGGCAGAGAGCACTTCCAGCACGGGCAAGCCCGCCACCGGTGCCAGTGCATGCGGACTAAGGTCTAAAGCGCCTGGTCCGCCCCAGGCACCTTTGATGATGATATCGGTCAGGGAATATTGCACCAGTTCGCAGATTCGCGGTGTGCCATCTACGTGCGGAATGATTTTTAGTAAGAAACTGGGCGCCGCCATAGCAAGCTTGACGGCAGCTGCATCAAGCGTGGTATGTTTAAAACCCATGGTGCCAGTGGCTATCCTGAAGTCGCTATAGTCCAAGGTGCCGATCAGCGTATCCTTGTGCACGCGCAACTCCGGTTCACCGAGTTTTTTAGGGAAGCCCCATAGCTCACGCCCTGCGGCAATCGGTGGATGATCATTGAGATACATGCTGTGTACATAACCACCGGCAACACCATCGAGTGTCACGGGAATCACCTGCCCCGATTCGCAATAATGTCCGAAACCGGTTGAGTCCGGCATATTGATAAATTCAAACTTCACCACCGGTTCAGTCATCTTCAAGGGAGCGGGAATCAACTTTTGCAATAGCACTGGATCAGTGCGATAGGTGATGATCAAATATTCTCGATCGGTAAAACGGTATGGCCCAGGCGGAAAAGCAGAATTGGTGTATGGCATTGCAAACGCATTATTGCGAATTTCATCTTCGGTCATAGTTACTCCTATTCTTGTGGAAGTTCGTGAATGATTAGCCCTGCATTCGGTGGCAAAGGTTGCAGCCATGACTTTCGTTTGAGCGCACGCTTGCAATCAAGCGCACCGTTTGCCCAACGCGCCTGTACATTAGCGGTACTGAAATCGACATCCTTGAAATAATGGTCATCCGGCATTGCCTTCATGATCAGGTGGACGACATTGATGGTGTGATCACAACCAAGATTGATCAGAGCTTGCAATTGCTTGTTCTTGCGCTCGGCGACTGTCAAATGGTCAGACAAGGTACGGATCGCCTTTTGCATATCCTGAATTTTCTGGTGCATCAGTAATTGCTCGTGCGAGCGACTGGCATATTATATGTTCTTGTATCGCGCGATGGCTTGGACGATCAATGCTGGCCTTGCTTCGGTAGGGTTCCATAAATCCTCCATGAAGCACAGAACGTCTTGCATGCTTTCCTTTTGAAGTGCTTCTTAGACAAACTTGGATCATAACCGAGACATGGCTTTTTTACCGCCTTAAAATTCTGCGTGTAGGCGTAAGCCGTAAATTGAAACAGGGCCACGATCTCGATTATAGGCAGGATGCTTGATCCGCTGGTAGTCGATCGTCGCTGCCAAACCACTGGCTATCTTGACCGAGTAATAGGTTTCGGCAATCTTTTCAGATCCGTAACGTAATGCACCATCGCCTATCAGAATGCCGATACCACCGGCACTGAAGTATTGCTGCGCTGCGCCAGAGAGATAATTGTTGACAATGGCCAAGCCAAAGGTATCGTCATTGCGGTTCCAACGCGCTCCCTTCAGCGACAAGCCAGCCGCCAAAGAGCGGTTGATCTCCGTGAATTCGTAGGCCTCCTTACTGCCATCGTTGGCGCTGACGCGCAAAAAAATGCCTAGATCTTTCTGAAGTTCTTGCTCGATATTGAGCGCAATACCGGCGCGGGAGGCAGTATGGCGAACCAGTGCAATATCCGGTGGATTATTTGCACCAGACAAGTCTACGGCATCGCGATAACGGCCCATGCGTGCGCGATTGACAATCGCAAGTAGCTTAGCTTTGCCCGCTTGGCCTTGCCATTGGTAGCGGCTTTCGAATTCAGTCACGAAAGAGTACTGGCTGAAATCAGGCTTGACAATTTTTCCGTTCGGGACCGCCGAGAGTTGAAATACGCCAGCGCGTAACGACCACCATTTTTCATTCCATTCAACTGCAGCACCGTATGTGAAACCCCATGCATCGGCCGCATAGTCGATCGCACCCGAATCGATTAGCGACCAATTCATAAAATCAACGCGCGGATCATGGGAATAGCTGTTGGTATCAAAAATGTCTGTCACGGAAAATTTGCCGACCGTTAGCGTGACATTGTTTTCATTCGCGCTTCCACCTAACTGGTTGGCCGCGCTGTCGATTTTTTGGCTTGCACCAGAAAGTGGGAATTGTTGACGCAGGAAGGCACGTGGCAGACGCAAGTACGGACGGTTGGCGCCAACCTTGTACGCTTCGCCACTAGGAAACCCGGCAACGCCCACCGTGTTGCTCAGGCCAAAGCCTTGGTCAATTTCTGGATTCAACCAAAGTTGCGCACCAGGCCAGGGGCGCACTCCAGCGTACAGTGTGATGTCGGTCGTTTCTTCAGTCCGGCCTCGAGCATCCAGGCTATTGGTTCCGCTATACGGCGATCTAAACGAAGAATGTTTCTGGCTTAAATTAGTGACTTGACCATGCAAAGCCCATGATTCTTCAATTGTACTTTCAATAGGAACAGGCGTTTCAGCAGCGGCGTATGTAGAGGCAATAGTGAAATGCAGAATGATTGTAGACAAGATCAACAAATTTTTGTTTGTCATTCGGGCGACCAAAGTTGAGTAGGAAAAATGGTTAGGCGATTATACCTTAGCGATTCTGGTTCACAATCGATGTTTCTTGCTGGTTATTGCTTTCCATTGCGCCTTATAAGTTGCCGTATGAAATATTACATAAATTCTTCAATACTAGTTTTGGCTTCGTTTTTTGTCTCGACATGCTCTTGGGCGCAACAACGCCCCATCGAAATTCATGACCGTATAACCCTTCAGGCTGGGGTCGACGCAAAGCTGGCATTAACTCTCGATGCCTGTTCAGGAAAATATGACGATGACATCATCGAATTTCTTATTCGCAACAGTATTCCGGCAACTCTCTTCGTTACCAAAAAATGGCTGGATCACAACGCATTTGGTTTGTCTGTAATCAAAGCACATCTTGATCTGTTCGACGTGGAAGACCATGGCGAAAATCATATTCCAGCCGTTGTTGGTGTCGGTAGAAAAGTATATGGTATTCCTGGTGAGCCAGATCTTATTCATCTAAGACGCGAGGTGACCGAAGGAGCGAAAGCGATTGAACATGCTGTTGGTGTTGCTCCGCATTGGTATCGTGGTGCAACCGCAGAATACGATCCTCAAGCTATAGAAGAAATCGGTAAATTGGGATACAAAATTGCGGGGTTCTCAGTTAATGCTGACTCTGGCGCGACCCTTAGTAAGCCAGCTATCGAAGAGCGACTAAAGCACGTCAAAGGTGGCGACGTCATTATTGCCCATATGAATAAACCAAGCTCTGAGTCTGCAGAAGGCTTATCTGTAGCTTTGCTTCATTTGCTTAAACAGGGATTTGTATTTGTTCGATTGGATCAGGTCAATCTTCACGTGGTGCCTGAAATCAAAAAATGAAAGACTACGCCATGTATAGCAAAACACAGCGCAATATAATGTTCGGATACATCGCTTTCGTCATCCTGACGATACTGGCACGCCACGGTGGATTTGGTCGACATACGTCAACGCCTCTCGATTTGATACTCGGTGCGCCGATACCATTTACTTTTGGCGTGTTTGCCATTCAGAACGGCTGGATAAGCAGTCGTTTTTCCACCGTTGAGCGCAACGAAGCGCCAGTGACATTTTGGTTCTATGTCGCGTTAGCCCTTCTGCTTGGTGCCGGCATGTTTTTATGGGGTGTTCGTGATGCACTTCTATCAATGCGCTAAACAGCAAGTTCAGTTGCTTTTGGTAATGTGCTGATCGAATACAAAAGACGCCCACTATTTTGAGGGTAACTTACTCTATTTACGTCGAAATAGCCCATCCCTTGATTTGAAATTTGCATCGACTTTATAACGTTGCGATTGCACTCTACAACAATGTTAGTTATTCGCGGCGGTGATAAAGGTTGTCACTGTAGCGTCACATCCCAGGCGTAAGTTGCACATGCTGCACAACTGACGATTCCATATTAAGGGGATCGTTCCCATTTGACTTACGTATGTCGAAACAATCGACTTAATAACAGGGAAAAATAATGTTCAAAAAAATGATTAATCGCTTCATGGCCACCGCCGTCATAGCGATAGCAACGAGTAGCGCGGCACATGCACAAACGTATGACTTCTTGTTGCTGGCCGCTTCCTGGCAGCCAGGGTTTTGTGCAACGCATGCGGGCAAGCCTGAGTGCAGCAACCTGAAAGGAACTTACGCCGGCAGTCATCTTGCATTACATGGCCTGTGGCCAAATGCCTACAATGGTAATCATCCGCAGTATTGCAATGTGCCTCAAAGGGATATTGACTTGGACAAGACGAGCGCTTGGTGCAGTATGGATAAATATGGTGTGAGCGCGTCAACCTTAAACAACCTGAGCACTTACATGCCAGGAACAGCATCTTGCCTTGATGAACATGAGTGGTTCAAACATGGTAGTTGCAGCACGATAGCGCCAAACGATTACTGGCTTGATGCGATCGGCCTGATGAATCAATTAGGCCAAACGCAGCTCAATAATTTTATCGCCAGCAATGTGGGTAAAACAGTGAGTCGTGCGCAACTGCAACAAGCGTTTAGTGCCAGCTTTGGTAGCGCTGCTTTGCCTGCACTTTCTTTGAAGTGCACAAAAAGTGGCACCATCAATTACCTAACCGAAGTATGGCTCAATCTCAGCAGCACTAACTTTGCTCACTTCCCTGCGGCTTCTTCGCTCATTCTCGATGGCAACGTGGCGAACACGTGCCCGACTTCAAAAATCACCATCGCACGACCGTAGGCTCGAAGGATAAAATCGGATTGCAGTGCTCTTCTTTAGCGGAGCACTGCAATTTTGAAAAAATATTTCGCATCTTAAAAACAATATGCTATTTCTCAAAACACACAGACTTTTTATTTATATAGGCATCGGCATAATAGCGGCCTACGTTCTAATAACGGAAGACAAAGGGCTACCAACCTCAACTGTTAAACTGACCAAGACGCCGACGTCACAATCAACGTCGAATGTCGAAACCATAGTCAAAGTTGAATCAATCACAGCTCACATGGACCCCATCGAGCAATCCAATGATTTGCGGGCTTTGTTCGAGAAAAATAGAGACTCTGAAGATCCAGCCAAACTCAAACTCGCCTACCGAGCATGGCGAATTTGTGTGCCCAATTTTATCGGACCACAGTCTGCATGGCTTGCACGCGAGATGCATGAGCGTCCAGACAATGACGAACGTCGAGTTGCCTACCGAAAATTACAAGATCGCTGCAAAAATTTCTCTGATTTTACCGATGCGCAGCTTGCCACACAAAGCGCTTATCAGAAAGAGCTTTGGCTCACTGGAAAAACCAAAACCCCAGGTGAAATAGCCACTAGTCTGCTCGCTACGGGAGATCTGGATGCGGCATTGCTAGCAGCTAAGACGGTGCTCGATTCGCACGATCTGAAGGGTGTTGAATCGTTGCGAGGTTTTTTCTCCGCCTACTTGAGGGATCAGCATAATGGCGACGAGGAGCTAGCAGCTATCGATGAATTACGCGCGGCAGCCTATACGGTAGCGGCATGCCAGATGGGGCTTGAGTGCGGACCAAATTCGATCATGGCTATTGAACACTGCCTATACACTGGACAATGCACGGGTGGCATCGTCGAGCGCTATTTATCTGCCTTGGATCAGCCTTCAGAAAAAGAAACTTTGCTGGCGGAAAGCAAAATAATTGTCGAGCGGATGCAAGCGCATAGGAAGTGAAGCGGGTCATGAGTTTCACCGATACTCATACTTTTTTGATGCCTTCACAACCGAATATTTATTGGTATTTATTCCAGCGCAATGTTCTTTCGTCAGTCGCTTCTTTTCTTAAGTGACGTGCCAGTAACGGGTCACTTCCAGTGATTTTCGCACTACCTTCCAGTAGCAGGGAAAGTTCATGAATTGCCACCGGATAGTCCCCCTCTGCAGAACGTTCCAGCCACTCACGTGCCTTGATTGCATCTTGTTCCACACCTTCGCCTGCAGTGTAGGCGTTGGCCAACAAAAACATCGCCTGTGCATTACCTTCAGCGCTCGATTGTTTTAACCAATTGACCGATATTGCAAGATCAGGCGGGTTTCCTTCCCCGTATTTGGCCATCCTGGCGAGCATAAAGCTCGCTTTTGAATTGTGTTGTTTGGCTGCCGATTTATACCATTTCCACGCTTCTACAAAGTTTTGTTGCAGACCTAATCGCGCTTTGTAATTGGCTTCCGCCATTTCAAACTGTGCGTCGACATCGCCGGCAGCAGCCGCTTTTTCAAGCCATTTGTGTGCTTCGATGTAGCTGTTCGGAGAAACGGACAGTACCAGGCCTAATTCGCGTTGAGCGATCGGAAATCCTTGCTTGGCCCAACGGCTAAGAGTAGTAATCGATGACTTGTCTTGCGTATTTAAAGCGCGTACGCCTACGGTTTCAATTTGCGCAGTGGTGGGAGGAACATCCGTGATTGTGATCCACATCAAAACCAACAACAGCGCTGTCAGCAGTGCTATCAGGAGCGCCCATTTGCGGCTGTGCTTCTTCATCGTCTTCCCATGTAAAAAGGTACCCCCGATTTCAGGAGTACCTGTGCTCTAGTTGATGCTGCCGAATGACAGCGACAAATTATTACTGATTCAAATTAATTGAATATTTGGCAAAGCCACTCGCGTCCAATGTTCCTTCTGCCTGGACCCGGCTAAGACCCAAGGCTTGCGCAACTGCCAATTTACCCGGGGCTGAACGTAATATGACCGGCCCTTGTGTTGCCACCTTGACGAAACTCCAGCTTTGGCCAGAACCATTCGCGGCGGTGGTGACTTTTCCTTGCTTTTTCAGAAAGGTACTGACAATAGCTTGGCTGGCATCGGGCGATTTGATGATGGTTTTGCTGCCATCAATTCCGGGGAAATTGCCACCGCCGCCAGCGCGATAATCGTTGGTGGCGACGATAAAGTCATCGGTATCCGCAACAGCGTTGCCTGCATAAGTCAGGTTAGTGATCCGACTTCCGACCGCTTGCGTAACGTCGATTTGATATTTCAGCGCATTATTTTCTGCGTAAAAAACATCGTAGTTATAGATCGTCGAGTAAGTAGGCACGAGATCTTGTTCTGTAGCGAGTGATGGATCAATTTTATTGAATTGTTTAGCCGAGGTTTCCAGCCACTTCTTCAGGTCCGATCCCTTGATCTTTACGGCTTGCAGGTTGTTATTGCCATACAAGTACAAGTCACCAGGATTACGTACCTGCAACCCGACAGGCGCGGCCGATGTAGCGGTAGGCGCAACGTCAGTGAAATCAGTAGGGCCGTTGCGTCCTGCCTTGAATGGGGCGCTGCAAGAAATCACTGGAATTGCTTTGTAACTTGCAATTGTCGTGTCGGTAGAGCTGGCGATGAAGTTTTTAACATAATCGATTTGCGCCTGATTCACGATTTGAATCGCACTGACGTCACCGACCAATGCAAAGAAGGCTGACATTTCAAAATTGGTGGTGGTACCCAGGGGCTGAGTGGCATAACTTAAAGTCGCCTTATGCTCGGTATCAACTAGCGGCGCGATGCTAGGATCGGCAGCAACCACTGTCGTACCATCAGTATATTTAAAACCACGTGCTTCCACATTGGTTTGATCCTTTTGTACAACCCATTGCCCAGATTGGTACTTCAACACCATCTTGATAATGCCAAGACGACGCCCCCAACTTTGCGCCATTACCGTCGGCACGCCATTGACGAATCCATTGACGGTGTCGACTTGCGTGGCAGGCAATGCGGCTAGCGAAGCATCAACGGCTGGTCCGCCGACTTCTTTCGCCTTCGGGAAAATAAGATGAGAATGGCCTAACAGCATGGCATCGACCCCTGTCGTGCTTAGATGCAAGCTACCATTTTCCATTTTCGGGCTATACGGTGATGCATCGAGGCCGCCATGGGACAGCGCAACGATCAAGTCGGCGCCCTTGCTGCGTAGCTCTGGAACATATTTATTCGAGGATTCCTGCACGCCGTTGACCATGACTTTTCCTGCTAAGCTCTTCTGGTCCCAATCCATCACTTGAGGGGGGACGAAACCCATAATGCCGACATTGAGTTTAACGCTGATCGAAGTGCCGTCTGGTTTTGTCGCGGCGAATTGTTTAGCGATAATCGCATATGGATTAAAGATAGGTTTTTGGCTTGAGAGGCCGACCACATTGGAGAGTACGATAGGAAAATTGGGCGCGCCGCAGTTGACACCTTTTTGTACGTCTGGAATGCCAAAGTCGGTGTTCGTAATTTGACTCAAGAAATTTAAGCCATAGTTAAATTCATGATTGCCCAGTCCTGCCCCATCGTACTTCAGTGCATTCATGACCTTGTGTACGGCTAGAGTGGCGCTACAACTTACTGGAGCGGCTACCGCCTGATAATCGCCGAGCAAGGTACCCTGGATGACGTCACCGTCATCCAATAAAACGTTATTTGGATTTTCCGTACGTGCTGCATTGATCAGGGATGCGGTGCGTTCTAGCCCAAGACTGGTATCGGCCTTTAATCCGTAATAGTCATAGCTGAGAATATTTTGATGGATGTCGGTCGTTTCCAGTAAGGCTATTTTAAGAATCGTCCCTTCTGGAACCGCGTTAGGGTCAGACTTGTTGCTACATCCGGCAAGCGCGAGGATTGCCAGTGCAGGCAAATACATATTTTTTTTCATGAATTCTTTCAGAGGACGCTGCTCAAGATTGGAATTAATAATTTAATTGGAACTAAGGCTAACCATCGCGTATAAAAGAACGAGAGGCACATTAGTATTCGGCGAAGTATCACCAATAATTATTTCGGCAGCATGACAAACACAAGCCTTACGCAAATGCATAGGAAATTCAAATTGCTCACATCGGATGTTTTACTGACTTTGTGGAATTTGTTTGTCGATGATTTAACACAGCCGTCGCTGAATTTTTTATTTTAGAAGCCTTATCACTCAAAAATACTTGGCCAAAAATGAAAGGAGTTTTCGGTTAAAAATATAAGTATCAGAGAGCCAGGAACGACAAACCAGCCTTCAACCATGCCCTTTGACCGTCATTGGTTCAACATATTGGTTTCATTTATAAAGCAAGGACTCGCAGTTGATACGATCGAGACATCTCCAAGTACAGTATCTAAACACTGATTCATATTAGGCTATTCTGGTGTAATGATAGAGTCATATTTGCTTTCAATAATAGCTAAGTGAATTAATTAATTCTTTGGTAGTGGTAATACTACTTGCGGAAAAGGACTAGTCATGCAAGCCCAAAAATTGGAATGGCACTTTACTTTAAGTCGCGGTTCTGTTGATCGACGGATATCGACCGCAATTTCGCCGCCATATGTGACGGAGGAAGGATTTACCCTGGTTGATCGACGTGAAAGAAATGATCGGCGAGTGCTTAAAAATATGGTTGATTTTTACAGCGCTGAGAAATTCAATTTTTTTAAAACGATAAAGAACTAATCTAGACTGAACTCAAGCAAGCAAGCAAGTAAGTAAGCGTTTTTATTGCATTCACCTCTGTAATAATAAATCGAAGTGTTGAAGTTTGTTGACATCTATTTATTTTTCGGAATTCAACAGAAAACGTGCGCAAAGCCCACATTGCTGAATTAAATTCAAAAGACTTCTATCAATTCTGTTTCGACATTTTTTATGATTCATCACCTCATCAATTGAGAATAGTAGGCAGATAATGTTCAGCATCGAATTTAGCTCGGCAAAATTTCTCCCGTTTCTGCCAGAAGATCGCCAAGCAAATCCAGGTGTTTATGGGTTCGAACTTGCGCTATGGTTGTCTCAGGCACTCATAAAAGTTGGCATCCCTACTAGCTATCCCTTAGGTGATGATTGGGGTTGGTTCATCGAATACGCTCAAGGCGAGTCTGAGTTCAGCATTGGTTGCAGCTCGCAGACGCAAACAGGTGATGGGTACAAAGGCCAGCCCATCGCTTGGCGCGTATTCGTCAAGCAAGAACTTTCCCTAATGCAGCGCTTCATGGGTGGTGCTACGTCAGAAGCGGCTTTGATGCTTTTTGAAGCCATCAAGGTTGAGCTTAGGTCAGAAGGCATCCTATCTAGTATCAATGAAACTGCATAACTCCTGAATACGGCTATCAGTTGTTTGCATTAGATCGCGGCTTTGACACATAGTATGCACCGGCCATTGT
The DNA here is from genome assembly GCA_014377145.1 of Glaciimonas sp. The sequence continues at coordinate 19,724 of JACMQE010000279.1, forward strand.
GATGACAAGCAGTGTGCAAAGCCAGATCAGGCAGCCGTTTCCACCAAATTCTCGTCTGATTTTTAATCTTAATACATCGAGAATGAAACGCGACACCACGAAGGTGAGGATAAGTAAGTAGCTGCGTGCGATCCAAATTTAGTGCATATGACGTGTTTATTTATTGCAGTAGAGACGACGGGTTGACGCCAGTGCTAAATTAACCCACGTTGCCAATTTTGGCTGACCCGCTTTGAGTTAAGTCAAAACCATACTCAGTATGCATTTTCTATGAGTAAGAGTGGAGCCGTGATTTCTAGGTCAACTCTCCAAAAATGAACACCATTTGATTTCTTCATGAAAACTACGTTGTGCCAATAAACTTGTTTTTGCGAATTAAATGGTTTATATTATTTATGTAGTTAACTTCAGGAGATATCCAATGACAACCGAAACAGTGAAGAAAGGTGCAGTAAAACCAAAGGCCGCAGTCGTTCCGGTGAAGAAGATCACCGCTGCGACCAATAGGTCGCCTGCAGTCAAAGCATTGGCGACTAATGGGAACGCAAAGTCTAGTCCCGCGGTACCAAGAATAGCCGCAGCCAAAGCGAAACCGCCTGTTGCCGTGAAGAAGGTCGCCATAAATAAAGTAGCTGCAAAACCAGTTGCGATGACCGTAGCTCCCAAGGAAAAGATCAAGAAGTCCAAATTAGTTCGCGACAGTTTCACTATGCCGGAAGTGGAATACGCCATTTTTGGACAAATTAAGAAAGCCTGTGCCGATGCTGGAATGGAAGTGAAAAAAAGTCAATTATTGCGCGTTGGTCTGGCGTTGATAAGCAAGACTGATGTTTCTGACCTCAAAACCTTAATCGCTGGCCTTGCTCCACTCAAGGTCGGGCGTCCAATGAAAGATAAATAAGCTCATTATGTTTTTTTAGGAAAACAGCGAAATGTAAATTCGCTCCTCAAGGCAGCGTCAAAGCGTGGCTTTCGCGCTGTCCGTTAACGTAGTCGCGCGATCCTTTTATTGCATACCGAATAATTATTCTCCAATTTCACGGTCTGTTAGATATATCTCGCTCACGCAAATCTTGTGGCGTTTTCCATTCGGGCTTTTCCCATTCAGGTTTTTTTGTGCATTTACAATTTCGTTTGGCATGAAAAATATCTGCGAAATTACCATTGTCGATTTTCTCGCTCCTTTGTCATTCTCTCGATCTGTGCTTTTGCGCAATCTCCACAGCATCATCGACGCTCAATCCAATAATAAAAGTAGGCACAAGGCTAGGAATTGAAGCTCTGTTCAGGATGTCTTGTACCGGGTCTTTGACCCGCGCAAATAGCAGTAGCATGCCCCGACCAGTAATGAACTCATGAAAATCGCGTATGGCTTCAATGCAAGAGCTGTCCAAATCAGGCGATTCCTCAAGACTGAGAATGACAGTATGAATAGTCTTATCGGTGGCGATAATAATATTACGCGCCTGAACAAATATTCGTTCAGCATTTGCAAAGAAGAGAGGTTGTTCGGGTCGTAAAATAATAATGCCCGGTACAGCCTGTGCTGTAGGATGCAGTGTCAGATTGACGAAATCATGGCTTTGCTCGAGTCTTCCCAGGATTGAAATCGAGGAATTGGCAAGTCGCCTTAACATCATCAACAAACTGATACCGATCGCTGCGAGCAATCCATCGAGTACACCCAGAATTAATACGCCCAATACTCCGGCAATAACAACAAGGCGGTCAGTGCGCAAGAAAAAATAAGGGCGAAATATGGCGGGATGCAAAGTGTGGCTGACCGCATAAATAACGATGGCCGCTAACACGGGTTGGGGGATCAGTTCAATCGCAGGCAACATTGTCACAATAACGATGAATGCAGCTGCGGCGGCATAAAGTCCCGAAAAGCGCGATACCGCACCTGCTGCCTCATTGGCAGAAGTGGCTGAATAGCCCGCACCCACGGGCATACCATGAAATAGTCCTGACACCAGATTCGCTATTCCCAATGCCATCAAATCTCGGTTAGTTGAAATAATATCGCCGTGTTTCATCGCAAAGGTACGAATTGAACTATAGGATTCGGCGTAAAGTATCATTACCATGGCAAATCCCAATTCTCCAAGCCGCAACCACTCTATAGCTGATAGTTGCGGCAAGCTAGGAGCTGCCAACTGCAATTGAATTTCCCCGACCAGTCCAACACCATACTGTGGAAGATTAAGCCACTTTCCCGCGGCGATGCCCAAAAGAATGACAACAATACCGGCCGGCAAGCGCTGCAGTCGTGCCAATAAGGATAACAATCCAAGTGCGACTACACCAATGGCGATGCCAACACTATTCCAGGCATCCATTTGAGTGAATAGTCCATGTAGGAAGCCGACAAGATCACTTCGAGCTGGATGTATTCCAACAATCACTGCACATTGTTTAATGACAATAACAACCGCAAGACCGAATGAAAATCCGCGTAAAACAGGTTTGGCGATGAAATCGGAAATGCTGCCCAGCTGAGCCAGACCAGCAACTAAAAAAAATGAACCGGAGACGATCACAAGTCCAATTGCCACTGACAGTCTCAGGCCTGTGTCTCCTTGTGCCAGCGAGGCTGAAGCGGCAGCAAGAACTACAGCTGACGAAGATGTGGCTGAGACAATGGCAAATCGGCTGCTGCCGAATAAGCAATAACATATCAAGCCCGCGAAGAGCGCAATAACGCCAGTTTGCAGCGGCAGATTGGCGATGTTCGAATAGGCTACGGCTTCGGGCAATAATAAACCGGCAATCGACAGACCTGCAATGACGTCACTCCAACGTGATTTATCTGCTTTGTTGGATTCACTTGAGGGCGGTAGCATTTACAGGGCCGCAATCACACCCACCCAACCAGGAAGATAACGTGCCTCCTGGCTGCGTGCCAGTCTCTTGGCTTTAACCAGCGCTTTGTTAAAGTCATGATCAAGGATGTCTGACGAAATGCGGTTGCGAAAGAAATCGGCCCACAAGAATTCACTGAACGGCGTGACATCCTTCGCATAACCCCCCGCACGTCGTAGTTCTCCTGCAAGACTCCGATAGGGATCATCTTGCAAATGCTCGAGGTGTTTCGGTATGGCATTAAATTCATGTCGCGTACCATCAGTGCCATACGGATGGACCCATTGACTGTGATCCATCACGGTCCAGAATTTCACCGGGTTCAACCATGAGAGGTCCTTTTGCAGCATCAGGCTAACAGTTTTGACTCCTTCTTCAAGCAGGGCCAGTCCAAAATGATGATGATCAAGAATGTAGTATTTTTCTTCCGGACCCAAAATCGCCGGGAACCAATGACTTGCCAGTGCGGCAGTGCGTTCTTTTTTTCCTAACGCACTCCAGTGTTTGCGCTTAAGCGCAACCTCCAGCTTGCCCACTGTTATTTGCGTTGGATGTAGTTTTTCGAGTTTTGCGCTGATCAGTTGTGGACGTGCATGTAACATAAGTTTTCCAATCACGGATTGTCTGCGTGGGGTGACATTTACGATTTGATACTTTTCATGCTAGCAGAAAATTGATGCGATTGATCGTGAAGTCTCATGAATCATGCTTATCGAAGTTCAACTCTGATTTATGGTGCCATTAAGAAAGAGTAGAAACGTTATTGGCCAAAAAAATATCAGCAAAAATATTGCCATGGCCGGTCCATTCAAAATAAAAGTATCAGCGAGCCAAGAACGACAAGCCCGCCTCCAACCACGCCTTTGATCGTTATTGGTTCGCCCAATAAAATCCATCCTGCAATCATGACCAATGCGACGCTGAGTTTGTCAATTGGTGCCACCACGGAGACTGGCCCCATTTGCAAAGCACGGAAATAGCACAACCATGAAAGCCCTGTGGTCACCCCTGAGGCGATCAAACATGTCCAACCTATCCACGTACCGCCAGTTGGTTTTTGCCATTCAGAGCGAGCTGTCACGATCGCCATTGTCACCATTAGGATAACGATGGTTCGTATCAAGGTAGCGAGATTGGTATTAATATTGGCGACGCCTATTTTTCCCAAAATGGCTGTCATGGCGGCGAAAATTGCAGAAGCAATGGCAAATCCCTGCCACGAAAAAGTGATGTTCATATTTTCCTAAAAATATGACAATCCAAATGAAGATTGTCTTTTATGTATTCAAGCGGTCATATATTTTCGATATTGTCGAGTAAATTCCCCTCAATATAACTCGGAAATATCATGTTGACCCATTCAAATAAGAAAACGACTCTTGCCTTTATCATTTCTCAACTGTGTATGTCGGCAGCTTTTGCCGTTGAGGAGTCTACACCGCTCTCTGCGATAGAAACCGTCACTATTGAAGCGCAAAGAACATCTAATGGTGTAGCGCGCAAAGCACAAGAAGAAGCGCCTAACCTCATTAACCTGATGACGGTTGAGGAAATGCGCAAACTCCCGGATGTCAATATTGCTGAATCTGTTCGACGCATTCCAGGAATTTCCCTTGAAACAGATACAGGGGAAGGACGCTTCATTAACATACGTGGCCTCGATGCCGATTTGAACAGTACAACCTTTGGTGGCTTACGTTTGCCTCCATCGAACAATGCATCTCCTTTTGGTGGTGGACGCGCTGTTGCTTTAGATGCGATTCCAACAGGACTGGTCGGTGCAATAACAGTCACCAAATCGAATTTGCCGGAGCAAGATGCTGAAGCCTTGGGCGGAACAATCGAAATCACACCAAAAACCGCGCCTCTCAATGGGAAACCTTTTTTTGAAGGGCGGATAGGTACTGGTCGCGAACAACTGCGAGGTACTGGAATTACCGATCTTTCATTTTCAGCTGGAGGACGGTTTGGCGGAGATGGTCCAACAAAATCAGGGATGAGTGCACTTTCAGACAATCCGTTCTCATTTGTAGTCACTGGCACCTACTATGAGGATAAGCGAGGCATTGATGACGTTGAACCCGCATTCCTGGATGACGGTAGCCATTCTCCATTAGCTTATGCTGGATGGGATCAGCGTTGGTACCAATACAATCGAAAACGTCATGGTGTTGGTATCGATCTGGGTTATCAAGCCGATGCTAAAAATAGCTACTATGTTCGTGCTTTTGACGCAGGTTATACAGAGACGGTGTTGCGTCAACGTCTGACAGTTACTCCCGATGGTGATCCAGCAACAACAGCGACTGGCTTTATCGACGGTCTGAGTGCGAACGGATTTGATAAAACACTTCGCCAAGAAAAAGAGACGATCAATAACAAGGTATTTATGATTGGCGGTAAAAATACTATTGACGACAAAACGATTGATTATCGGTTGGGCTTCACCAAAGGATCGTATGATAAAAAATACGATTACAACTCTGATTTCAATTTCACCCCAGCAGCAGGAACACCTCTGACAATCGGAGGTAAAACAATCACTTCCCCGACTGTTTCCTACAATAATCAAGGTACAGGTAATGTGCCATTGTTTACAGTAAATGGTGCGGATTACCTGAATCCGGCTAACTACAGTCTCGTTAAATTTCAGAACAGCACGACCAATATTGCTGATCAAGAATGGTCAATAGCCAGCAACGTAAAATTGCCGGTCAATTGGGGAAGCTTTGAGGAAGAAAGCCTGAAGACAGGCATTAGCGTGCGATTGCGTTCACGCGAAGTGGTAGGGCAACCTTATTCGTATAAGGGGATTCCATCCATTCCACTAACAACCGCATCATCAGGCCCGAGTTTAACTCTCTATGATGGCGCTTATCAAAATGGGCCGCAACTAACAACGGATTATTTGCAAAATATTTTGGCTGCGAATCAAACCATTTCGGCGAATAATCGTACTAACGCGGCACTCCAATATCAGAAAGATAAAGAGGATGTATATGCCTTGTATAGTCAATATCAAATGAGAAGCGGCAAACTTGGCGTGATTGGTGGCATCAGGGTTGAAGGAACCCGCGCATCCTATGACGCTAACTCTAAAGGGGTTGACGCCAGCAATAACGCATTTATAGCGCCAACTAGCCAAGGTAAGAGTTACACCAATTTCTTTCCTAGCTTGCAAGCACGTTACGAGTTAGAACCGTCGACGTTATTGCGCGCTGCTTTTTCTTCGACAATTGCACGACCTGGTTTTAATCAAGTAAATGCATCATTGAATATTGATCCGAGTGCAAATATTGTGTCGCAGGGCAATCCTGGTTTGAAACCGATTACCGCAAATTCCTTGGATTTTTCTGTAGAAAAATATCTGTCGAATTCCGGAATTATTTCTATCGGTGTGTTTGATAAGGAAATTAATAACTACATCGTCAATAACGTCACAAATCAAACTTTTCCGAATAATGGATTATTCGCTGGATTTGTCGGGGTGGCTCACGTTTATTCCTATACAAATGTCGCGAAGTCACGGGCAACAGGTCTGGAATTTAATTACGAACAACGGTACAAGGATTTACCTGGGATCTGGAGTGGCTTAGGTACAGGAATTAACTATACCTTGGTCAATTCCAGCTTTGAAATTCGTCCTGGCGAACACACTTCGATGCCATCTACGTCCAGAAACACTGTTAACGGGAATTTGTTTTATGAAAAACAAGGTCTCAACATGCGTTTGGGTGCCTATTATGTATCACGTAATTTATGGGCAATTGGAAGCAGCTCGACCGATGTTTTTGCTGAGCCACGATTTTCGGTCGATTTCGGTAGTTCCTATGCCATCAACGACTTTATGTCGGTGTACTTTAATGCCAAAAACTTGACGAACACAGCTTTGAAGTTCGTCGAGGCTGGCTCAGGTCGTGCCATCCAAAGGGAATTTTATGGTGCGACATATCAACTTGGCGTTACGATCAATTACTAATCAATTGAGATTGGAAACAAGATGAAAAAACTACAATTATTAACATTGGCTGGCGTCGCCATTATGGGCATGTCAACGTCGATGCTCATTCAGGCGGCTGACCTTGGTTATGCAGTAAATCAGCATTGGTCCTTGGGCGAGCCATCAAAATGGGACTATGCCGATATTGATACGGTCCGCCGGCGATTGTTCATTACCAGAGGTGATCGAGTTCAGGTATTGGAGCTTCCTTCCGGAAATTCGATAGGTGAAATTGGCAATACACAAGGTGTGCATGGCGTCGCTTTTGCGCAAGACCAAAATCTTGGGTTCACTAGTAATGGGCGTACTGATTCGGTTTCGGTCTTTGATCTAAATACTCTACAAATCAAACAAGAAATTAAAGTGACCGGATCAAATCCAGACGCGCTTTTATATGAAGAAAACTCTCATAAATTATTTGTCTTTAACGGCAAGACTGCCAATGTCACTGTAATCGATGCCTTAAGTCTCAAAGTTATCGCGACAATTGCAACAACAGGACGACCAGAATTTGCTGTGAGCGACAATGCAGGAAAAATATTCTTTAATATCGAGGATAAAGCAGAACTACATGTAATCGATGTTGCTAGCAATACGTTGATTTCCAAATGGCCTTTGAAAGGATGTGAGGAACCGACAGGTTTGGCAATAGATATCGCGCGGTCACGGTTGTTTTCAGTATGCCAGAACAAAACGATGGTGGTTACTGATGCTAAAAACGGTCGCTTCATCGCACATGTTGCAATTGGAGAGCACCCAGATGCAGTCATCTATGATCCAGAGACGGCCAACATTTTTTCATCCAACGGCGATGGTGGTGGGTCACTTACGATAATTCATCAAGACGATGCCAATCACTATGTTGTTAAGGGGAACGTAATTACTGCACCCGGAGCCAAAACAATGGCGATGGATTTGAAAACTAAGACGATTTATTTGCCGACAGTGATAGACAAGAAATTTTTGGTGTTAGTGGCAGGTAAAAAATAATTTTTGCGATCTTCATTCAACATCTTTATCGCTAAATTATTTGCCTATATCGATGATATTAAAGCCTGTGACTTTCTATATCTAGGAAGTCGTTCGCAATTTGGGCAAAACTAAACAATCGCGCACCGTAATGCACGCATCATGTTTTTCGCTTGAGCTTGAAAAATACCTTGATGCCCGACGCGATCCTAGCAAAAATTCGCCAGTAACTTCGACATTGCATTATGCAATTTTTGCATGTTCCGTTTTTAGCTAAAACGGGCAGTCGATACAGCGTGCTACAGTATCGTTCACAATTTAACTCAGAGCATTCTTTCAACATGCCTTTCAACTCAAATAAACTTTGCAAACGGTACCTATTCAAATTCGCTGTGAATTGTGTCTCTGGTGGGTCTGGCGTCGCTCTTTTGCTATTGACAACAGCCGCCTGGTCGCAATCTGAAATAAAGCTAGATGAAGTTACTTCGCTGCCCGTGAGTGATACAGCCAAGGTAACGATCAAGGCCAAGATTCAAGCGGAGCAAACTTTAATTGATCGCAAGGTTTATAACGTCGCCAGTGATCTTCAAGCGACCACAGGTAATGCTGCGGATATATTAAATACATTGCCTTCGGTTGATGTCGATGCCGATGGTAATGTCAGCTTACGTGGCGCAGGTAAAGTGATGATTTTGATTGACGGTCGCCCTTCGGCACAATTAAGTGGTAGCAAGGGTGGTGACGGACTATTGCAGTTTGCCGCGAATAATATCGAAAAGATAGAGGTGATGACGAATGCGCCAGCGGAATATCGCGCAGAAGGCACTGGTGGTGTGATAAATATCATCACCAAGAAAGGGCGCAGTATTGGTTCTTCTAGTTCGTTCTTGCTAAACAAAGGCAATGTCGGACGATATGTACTTGGCGCAAACGGCGCGTTCAACACAGAACAGCTTAATCTCACGGGTGGTTTTGGTGTTAGGCGAGATGTACGTGAACGAATGGTGACATCAAGTTTAGATGCGATGGATGCGAATGCAGAGCAGACCATGAGTCGAGATCAGCGCCATGAAACAGCGTTTCGCTTGATTCCTTCTTTGAATGGCGCTGAGCTATCAATTAAATGAGAGTCAATCGTTCGGCGCCGATATTAATTTTAGACAACGTAGTGGTGATCGTTACTTTGATCAACAAAGCCGACGTTTCCTGGTGGACAAAAGCCTGAACAGCAATACAAGCATACATAGTGACGGATATGAGTGGAGTCTAAGTGGTGAACAAAGGCTACGCTTTAAACAAAATCTTGGACGTGCAGAAGAGAGTATTGAAATATCGCTACATCGTAGTACCGACAAAGAGCGCGAGAGTTATGCTTATCTGCGTACCGCTACCCTGCCAACTGCTGGCCAAAGTCGCGATCATCTATATTTAAGTCATGACTTGAGAGTTAACGAATTTAGTGTGGATTATCGTACTGTGCTAGCGAACGATCAGCGTATCAAACTTGGTTACAACTTTAAATACGATCATAATGAATTCGAGAATGCTGGCGATAATGTCGATCCTTTAAGCGGTCAACCGTTGCCCAACGTGGACTTAACCAATCAATTTCGTTTTCAGCAGGCGATTCAAGCCTTCTATGGATCGTATGAGCAAATGCTTGGGAAATGGGCATCGATCACGGGCATTCGAACCGAGCATACAGCGACTAAGGGCAATCAACTGACGACCAATATAGTGAGTCAACAAAGTTATATCGGGTTTTACCCAAGTCAACATTTTGAAACTTCGCTTGATGGTGATGCGACGCTTTCCGTCGGCTACAGCCGAAGATTGTCACGGCCTGATCCGGAAGAATTGAATCCATTTATCGATCATCAAGATATTCACAATTTGCGAGCGGGTAATCCGAATTTATTGCCGCAAGATGTACAATCATTTGATGTCGGTTATCGCGTCGAGACTAAACTACAAAGCTATGGATTGACCGGGTATTTGCGACGCAGTCGGAACAATGTGACCGACGTGAGTGTCTTGATCAGCCCCGATGTCTTACTCGCCACCAAAACAAATTTGCCAAAAAGTAATGCTGCCGGTATTGAGTTCAATTTAAGCGATTCGATAACGTCAAATATTGCATATCGACTCAGTGGTAATTTATTTCATAGTCAAATTGATGCAATAGCGCTGGGAACGCAAAGTACCAAATCAACATCTGGATTAAATTTAAAAGCAAGTATCGATTATCGACCGACACGATTTGACAATGCACAAATATCAATTAGCAGAGCAGATAAACGATTGACGCCGCAGGGCTATATCAAGCCGATCAATCTAGTAAATTTTGGTTATAAAAGACAGATAGATCAAGACCTGTCGTTGACGTTCACCGCGTCCGATATTTTTAATGGGCAAAGATTTCAACGGTACTTAACCTCATCTGATTTGACGCAGACTTATCAACGATATCAATTTGGGCGCATCATTTATATTGGCCTTGGATACTCGTTTGGTACAGGGAAAAAAGGTAAAAATGTCAGTTTTGATTATGACCAACGATTCGTCGAGAAAATTGTGTTTGTTGCTGGTGTCAATTACATGTAATCGATCTAGACTCTTAATTAAGATGTGAAATCTTTGATTGCAGGTATTTAGTTAAAAATTACTTAGTTTTGTAAAAAAAACGGGATTTTTACGTCTAATGACTCCCGTATTCTTGTTATGAACAACTTCCACTGAATACCATCATTGTCTGTTCGCGAGTGCCCGCTATGCCAAGAAAAGCCGACACTCAGATTCATTTTCTGAGTGACCTGTTATTGCGACAAAGTGGTCATTGAGCAAATATCGGTGAACGACCGGAGTCAGTCTGCTGCTGCCTGTGGCCATTAGGCAAATTCGAGCCGACTGCCGCCAATCAATATATTCTCTTCAATATACTTTTTGATGACGCTGCATCGCACAATTTGCCCATTAAAACGTGGGATTATAACGTTCAAATGATGTCGCCAGATTTACGTGGATTTGCACGCCATTCATAGGCTGTACCTCTCAGCCTCATAGCGTTTGATTTGCGTAATGTCGGGCACCTAGTCTAGTATGGTGGCTGCCAATTGG